>PWFZ01000032.1 GCA_003555185.1 Balneolaceae bacterium
CGCCCCCTAAATTGCCCGATGTGGGCGAGGGCCGGATAAACGCCCTTTCGTGGGTGGAAAGGGTCTCCATGCGCGTTTTGTCGCCTAATATACTTCCTTTGCTTCGGCTGCTTGTAGGGTCTACAGCGAGCACAGCCAAAGAACCTCCATTCTTCAATATTTGTTTGCCAAGGACTTCAATAAATGTGCTTTTGCCAACACCCGGCACACCTGTAATTCCAATTCGAACAGAATTACCCGTTAAGTGAATAACACTTTCCAGAATTTGCTGGCCTAAATGTCGGTACTCATTTTTGGAGCTTTCAATTAGCGTGATAGCCTGGGATAGAAGGGCTCTGTTTCCGGTTTTAATTCCCTCAACATATTCATCCAGTTTTTTTAACCTCACCTTTTTCGAGGTGTAGTTTGGGTTTACCGATTCATGAACTTCGGTACCTTTATTTAGGGAAAGTGATTTGTTGTTGGGTTTGGTCATGTGTGTGAATAAAACGTCTTTTTAGAGTATCTCCCCTTGAGGGGAGATCATAATCATCGTTCAGATGATTTTGCGAGGGGTGTAGTTAAGGGTAATAAATAAATTCATATAAATTTAGTTGGTTTACGGGGCACCCCTTGAAAGTTACGCTAAACGCGCAACTTTAACTCCCCTCAAGGGGAGATTTGTTTAAGCTAATCCAGTTTTCAATAACTTCAACTGCATTATCTACATTTTTTCTTACTTCTCTTTCTTCGAATCGTAGAAAATGAACACCTACGTCTTCAAGCTCATTTTGTCTTTGAAGATCCTTAACAGCTATTTCCGGATGATCATGACTGCTTCCATAAATTTCTATAGCTAAATGTAATTCATGACAATAAAAATCAACAATGTAATTGTGAATAGGTGTTTGTCGATAAAATTGGAACCCCAACTTTCTTCCTCGTAGTTCTTGCCAAAGTAAAACTTCTCCCAGGGTCATATTCTTCCGTAGCTTTCTCGCAAGTTCTTTCAGTTTTGGATTATATGGGGGTATGTTATTTGGCATAATTTTTTATCTCCCCTTGCTGCGTGTTTTTCGCAGTCCCGACACTTCGGGGAGGGGTGTTCTTTTAAGAATAGTAAAAAAATCACAAATAGTTTATTGGCACGAAGGGACACCCCTCAGGTAATGCCGGGAACAACCCGGCTTTACCGTCTCCCCTCAAGGGGAGATACTCTTCCCCTCCACCATCGCGACCATAGCGCAAACCTTAGTGACCTTTGCGGTAAACCCCTTCGCGGTTAGTCCGCTTTCATTAAAATACCCAATATATTCTGGGCAGCCTCAGAAATCACCGTACCCGGTCCAAATACAGCCGCTACGCCTTTATCATATAAAAATTTATAATCCTGATTGGGAATTACACCGCCAACGATGACCATGATGTCATCCCGCCCGAGTTTTTTTAGCTCTTCCAAAACTTGTGGCACGAGGGTTTTGTGTCCGGCTGCGAGGCTTGAGACTCCTAAAATATGTACATCATTTTCTACGGCTTGTTTGGCGGCTTCTTCCGGTGTTTGGAATAGTGGACCTACATCTACGTCAAAACCAAGATCAGCAAAACTCGTTGATATTACTTTGGCTCCGCGATCGTGTCCATCCTGACCCATTTTTGCCACCATAATTCGCGGACGCCTTCCCTCCAGCTCCTCGAACTTATCGGCCATTTGCTGTGCTTTTTTAAAGGAACTGTCGTCATCTATTTCTGAAGAGTACACGCCTGATATGGATTTTATGGTTGCCTGATATCGTCCGAATGCTTTTTCCATTGCATCGGATATTTCACCCAGTGTTGCCCGGTTTCGCGCAGCATCAATGGCTAGTTCAAGCAGATTTCCGGTTCCGGCCGTAGCTGCTTCTGTAATTGTATCAATGGATTGTTTAACAGCATCATCATCCCGCTCTTTTCTAAGTTTCTCAAGTCGTTTAAGCTGGGATTGACGAACCTTCTCATTATCCACTTCCAATGTATCAATTGGATCTTCTTTTTCAAGGCGATATTTATTCACCCCAACAATCACCTCTTTTTTATTGTCAATTCGGGCCTGTTTTCTCGCCGCCGCTTCTTCAATCCTCATTTTTGGAACACCGGTCTCAATGGCTTTCGACATCCCGCCAAGTTCTTCCACCTCTTGCATTAAATCCCAGGCTTTTTTAGCGATCTGATCGGTCAGGTATTCCACATAATAGGAGCCTGCCCATGGATCAACCGCTTTGGTTATTCCGGTCTCTTCCTGCAGATAAATTTGTGTGTTACGTGCAATTCGAGCAGAAAAATCAGTAGGAAGTGCAATCGCTTCATCCAAAGCATTGGTGTGAAGTGACTGGGTATGTCCCAGAGCGGCAGCCATCGCTTCAATGGTAGTACGAGCTACATTATTGAACGGATCCTGTTCCGTTAAACTGTATCCTGACGTCTGGCTATGCGTTCTGAGAGATAGCGATTTGGGGTTCTTCGGCTCAAACTGCTTCATGATTTTTGCCCAAAGCATTCGTCCGGCCCGCATCTTGGCGATTTCCATAAAGTGATTCATTCCAATTCCCCAGAAGAATGAAATTCGCGGAGCAAACTGATCCACTTCCAGCCCGGTTCTTACCCCTGTCCTAACATATTCCAGCGCATCGGAAATAGTGTAAGCTAACTCAATATCGGCAGTCGCCCCGGCTTCGTGCATGTGGTACCCACTCACGCTGATGGAGTTAAATTTTGGCATATTTCTGGATGTGTAATCAAAAATATCACCGATTATTTTCATGGATGGTTCGGGCGGATAGATATACGTATTCCGAACCATGAATTCCTTAAGAATATCATTTTGAATGGTTCCCTGGAGTTTTTCGGGAGGCACACCTTGCTCCTCAGCTGCTACAATATAGAACGCCATAATAGGAATTACAGCACCGTTCATGGTCATAGAAACAGACATCTCATCAAGGGGAATCTGATCGAACAGAACTTTCATATCCAGAATGGAGTCGATCGCCACGCCGGCTTTTCCAACATCACCGGAAACCCGTGGATGATCTGAATCATAACCACGGTGAGTAGCCAGATCAAACGCTACAGACAACCCTTTTTGTCCGGCTGCTAAATTTCTTCTGTAAAAGGCATTTGATTCTTCAGCGGTAGAAAACCCGGCATACTGACGAATTGTCCACGGACGGATTGCATACATCGAAGAGTAGGGTCCGCGCAGATACGGAGGAATTCCTGCTGCAAAATCGAGATGGTGCAGATTCTCAATATCTGTTTTACCAAAGTGTGGTTTTACAGATATCTTTTCCGGAGTCAGCCATTCCCCGGCGCCATTTGGGGCTGGATTGGAAGTCTCCTTTGTGGATTCTATATAATTTATGGACGAAAAATCAGGTCGTTTCATTTCTGATTGTTTAAATCGTTTACTTTAAATCTCAGTTAGATCGATATTATATCGTGGTTAAAAAAGGTGGTTTAGTTTCAGTAGAATTTAAATTCTCGCTGGCTACCTCCCCCAGGAGGCTGTCCAAAAAGGGTGTCATCCCGTCCCGAACTCGCTTTCGGGGCGCTCATTTTTTGAACGCGTCAGCGAGATCTCATGTCTCTAAACAAGGCAGGAGATGCCACGCCATTGCGTGGCATGACGTAAAGTCTTTAAATTATTTTTTGCACACCCTCAGCGATTTTTTTAATTAAACATAGGTTTTAAAGATTTTCTGTTGAATCTCTTCAAGCGTGTCAATCATATTTGAACCGTTATAAATAAACAGATCAATGCCCGCCTTTCTGTACTTTTTGAGCTTCTGTTGTGGATATCCCGCCAAAATGAGCAGGTGCCCACTGTGCTTGAACGCATCACAAAACGGTTCTACCCAATCTTCGTAATCAGAATCTGATCCACATAAGACGAGAATTTGTGATGATGAATCGGACACGCTCTCGGCAGCTTCTTGTACAGATGAAAAACCGATATGGTTTTGAACAGAAATTCCGGCACACTGAAGATAATTTTGTGAAAAGGAAGCCCTTGCTTTTCGCATTCGCTTATTACCGATGGGAATCAGTGTAGCAGAAAGCAGACCTTCATTAGCTTTATTCCACTGCTGAGTTTTGAGTCGGATTCTTTCAAACGGTTCTGCCGCACGATGTGGGCGCAGATCCGATTCATCTGTAGCATCATCTTGGTACAGATGATCAGGAATTCTATCTTCCGCATTGGGATAATTATTGGTTCCTGTCAGAGTAATTTTTCTTGTGGCAACAGCCTCTTTTTTTGCATCAGCCGAACGGTTAATCTCATTCTGAATCATTTTTGATTCAATCGCTTTTAAAAAACCGCCTTCATTTTCAATTTGCTGAAAGAAATCCCACGCTTTTTTAGCAATTTGATCTGTCATCACCTCGATGTAATACGAACCGGATGCCGGATTAGCCACTTTCGTAAAATGTGCTTCTTCTTTAAGAACGTGATTTACATTCCGTGCAATTCGCTTCGAGATAATATCGGGCTTTTCGAAATGCTGATTGTAGGGCTGAACAGTCATAAGGTCTGTGCCGCCAAGAACCGCGCTCATTGCTTCTGTGGTTACGCGAAGCATGTTGTTATGAGCGTCGGCTATAGATTTATTCCAGGTAGACGTGGTAGAGTGAATGGTGACCGGAACTTCACTTTTAATGTTATATGCATTCATCAATGTTGTCCACAGCAATCTTACCGCTCTTAATTTGGCTATTTCCGGAAAGTAAAGTGAACCAACGGAGAGGTTTAGAAAAATCCGGTCGGATGTTTTTTCTCGATCTTTTTCAGGAGTTCGGGCTAGATATTCACTTGCAATAGCCAGTGCGATACCCACTTCCTGGATAATAGTTGCGCCACAATTATGGTAAAACGCTCCATTAACAAAAAGAGATTTATAATCCGGCTGTGATGCCATCTCCTTTATCAGGGAGTCAATTTTTTCTTCAGAAAAAGCTGGTTCGCCTTTCGATGCTGTGTGAGTAAACGGGTCGAACTGAAACGCAGCGTTAATTTTCGTGTCTGTATTTTCGGCGTGATTTTTCACCATCGCTAGTAATTCCTGAGAACCCATGCCGGAGTTGAACAAGAACTCAGTTTTATTCAAATCAAGACTGCTGAATAAGAGGTCAACATCATCCTGAGATTGAAGTTGGGTTCGGTATTTTGTGTTTGATGAATTAGGGCCATTTATTTTTAAAGTGGTGGCGCCGCCCTCTAAAGCACGAAGAGCTTCTTCAATTGCTTTTGCAGGGTCGGATTCAAAAATCTCTTCACAAATTTTCCAGTTTTTGCTTGGTGAAGGCAGTGAATTTTCTTGTACGTGCCGAATAGATTCAAGATCGTTTTTTCGATAAAATGGCAATACACTA
>PWFZ01000455.1 GCA_003555185.1 Balneolaceae bacterium
TGACTCGTTTTCATACCGGCTACATCCAGGTTCAAGATCACCGGTTTGAAAGTGAACCGTCGCTGGACAATGCATTTTATTACGATGATGAACTTTCAGTAAGGATTACAGAATCAGAATCTGTTGAGTACACGATCCCCCGAATTGAAACCTTTATGCTGGCAGCCGGCGCAGATATTACCAGGGGTGCGTACCTGCTTGGCATCGATGTAGAACAGGAAGACAGACTCAATAATATCAAGGACCGGTTGACGGAGGGGCATTTTTTTGAACCGGGAGATGAAACGGTTGTAGTCAGTGAGGGGCTGGCCAATCGACTGGAGCTGTCCGTTGGGGATACGCTTGCTCTGTTGGGTCAGGGACGTTTTGGGATGACTGCATCAAACCTATACGAAATATCAGGGCTGCTCCGACACCCGACACGCGAAATGAATAACCAACTGGTTTATATGTCACTACCGGATGCACAGTGGTTGTTATCAGCCGAAGAGCATATTACAGCACTTCTTGTGACTCCAGACAGGGCAAGAGATGTGGAGCGCATTGCAGCTGGTTTACCAGCGGTATTGCAAGATGACGAATTGGTAGTGCGAACCTGGCGGGAGATGATTCCCGAACTGGTTGAGGCACTGGAATTTGACCAGGCTCAGACTCAGCTCATGATGTTGATTTTGTACGTGGTAATCGGCTTTGGAATATTTGGCACTATTTTAACCATGACCCTGGAACGGCTTCGGGAGTTTGGTATTCTGTTATCAGTTGGTATGCAGCGCCTAAAGTTGGCTTTTGTGATGTTTATAGAGACATTCTTCATAACAATCCTGGGGGTTTTGGCCGGGTTTGGCTTAGGTGTTTTCCCCATTTTATACTTCCACTATAACCCTATTGTGCTTGCCGGAGATATGGAAGAGCTAGTATCGGAGTGGGGAATGGACCCGGTTATGCCTGCAGCGATCGCTCCCGATATTTTCCTTCGACAGGGAGTTATTATTTTTATTATTACAACGATCATCTGTTTTTACCCAACCATCAAAATATTAACCCTAAAAATACTGGATGCATCTAAACGGTGAAATGAGGTAAAAAAATTGCAACAAGACTCCCCCTTTGAAGGGGGCCGGGGGGATGACTCTTCGGTGATAATTTTAATAAATGAACAAATCAAACCTGTATTACAACAAAAAACTGAAAGAGTATGCGCGTCGACTTCGCAAACAATCCACTAAAGCTGAAATAAAGTTATGGAACGATGAGTTGCGCGGTCGACAAATGCACGATTATACTTTTTTGAGACAAAGACCTGTACTGTTTTTTATTGCTGATTTCATGTGTAAAGAACTGATGCTGATTATTGAGGTTGATGGATATACGCACGAATGGGAAGAGCAGTGGAAAGTAGATCGTCAGAGACAAAAAAAGCTCGAGACGGTAGGGTTTAGCATTATAAGATTTACAGATGAAGAAGTTCTAAAAGATATCAGAAATGTAGAAAGAGTTATTGAATCATGGGTTGTTAATCATCCCCCTTCCCCCCCTTCGAAGGGGGAACTCTTCAAAGAGGGCTTCCCAATAAAGTAATATAAAATGAAAATGCTACTATCCATATCCTGGCGAAATATTTGGCGGCATCCGGCACGAAGCGGGGTGTTAATGGGGGCAATTATTGCCGGGATTTGGGCGGGTATATTGGTTTCTGCGTTAACGAATGGGTGGATTCAGCAGCGATTTAACAACCTGATACAGGAAGAGATTACACATGCACAGGTTCACCATCCGGAGTTTCTCACGGAAAGAGAAGCTTTGATGTATGTTGATGATGCTCATGAAATATTTTCCTTCCTGGATGGGGATGAACGCGTAAAAGCATATGCAGGTCGTACACTTTCAGATGGGATGATCCAGTCACCGTTAACATCTTCAGGAGTGCAAATACGGGGAGTTGATCCTGATCGGGAGCGGAACACCACAACGTTTCATGAAAATGTAGTCGATGGGGAGTATTTAGATAGTGATATTCGAAATCCCATATTGCTGGGGGAAAAGCTTACGGAAAAACTGAATGTAGATATTGGAAACCGGGTTGTTCTCACCTTTCAGGATATGAATAATGAGTTAACATCGGCCTCTTTCAATATAAGTGGAATTTTTAGAACAGCCTCCACGCCATACGACGAACGAAATGTATTTGTAAAGGCTGAAGATCTTCAGGAGCTGTTGGGCGACGATATCTATCATGAAGTTGCAATAATGCTCTATGATGAAAATTTAGTGGATGGAGTAACAGAGGATTTAAATGAATCCTTTGACCATATAGTCGCAGAGAGCTGGTATGAACTGTCTCCTGAATTGCGATATATCACGGATATGGGCGGCAATCTAATTGTTTATATCATGGGCGTAATTATGCTGGCGCTTGCCTTTGGTATTTTAAACACCATGTTGATGGCTATATTTGAGCGGATGAAAGAGCTGGGAATGCTTTTGGCTATTGGGATGAGCAAACTGCGGGTATTTCTTATGATTATGCTGGAGTCGGTAATACTAACGCTATCCGGAGCTGTGGTAGGGTTGATCCTCACCTATTTTACAGTCAATTATCTTGGTGATAAAGGAATCGACTTACGGTCAATGGGGGGAGAGTCGATGGCACAGTTTGGATTCGATGCCATTGTATATCCTGTTGCATTTATGAATGATTACATCACTACAATAATACTGGTTGTAGTTACTGCACTACTTGCCGCGATTTATCCGGCAATTAAGGCCTTAAGATTAAAGCCCGGTGAGGTTGTGAGGGAATGAGATCAGTGCAAACAGTATGTCAGTTTATCAGGACTACAGTGTATCAGGTTTTTGAAAAACTCTCTGCCATACCTGCTAACTATTCAACTGACATACTGTAATACTGAAAACTGTTGACACTGAAATACTGAATATTATGGCAATTATAACCACACATAATTTATCCAAAGTTTACAATCCGGAAACAGTTCCCGTACATGCACTACGTGATGTGAACCTGGAATTTGAAGAGGGAGAATTTACCACGGTGCGAGGCCCCTCCGGTTCCGGAAAAACAACCCTCTTGAATATGATTGGTGGCCTCGATACGCCATCAGACGGCTACGTAGAGGTGGATGGTACTCGAATAACAGGGATGAAAGACAGAGAATTAATCGACTTTCGGCTAAACCACATCGGCTTTGTCTTCCAGGCCTACAATTTAATTCCTGTGTTCACAGCCTACGAAAATGTCTCATTTATTATGCTACTCCAAAAATGGGATAAACAGAAGATGAAAGAGCGTGCCGAAGAACTTTTAACCGCGGTTGGGCTGAAAGGGAAATTCGACTCACGACCAAAACAACTCTCCGGTGGTGAGCAGCAGAGAGTAGCTGTAGCAAGGGCACTGGCTTCACGGCCGAAATTTATTTTAGCTGATGAACCCACGGCTAACCTCGATACTGATTCAGCAATGAATCTGCTCGATATGATGGAGAAGATGAACAAAGAGGAGAATGTAACCTTCATATTTTCAACGCACGATCAGCGGGTGATAGACCGGGCACGCAGGGTTATTACAATGGTTGATGGTGCCATTCATAAAGATGAAAAAAAATATCCCCCTTTGAAGGGGGGATGATTAAAAACGTTTAGTGTTTGATCTGGGGGGATGTCGGGTTAAGCCGTTGAGCTTGAATCAATTATAAATGATTAACGAGCTCAATATCCATTATAATTGAGGGGAGTCCTTCGCGTGTATTTCACTTGGGAAGGGGTGTAGTTATTTGAGTCGGGACACCCCTTCCCGCCATCCGGCGGGACTGAACGCACAAAATTATCTCCCCTCCAGGGAAGGGATTCTCCTCAAGGAGAGTTTATACAATGACCCAAGATTAAAAAATGAAACTCATAATTATCTTACTAGCCATCACCCTTTGGGCAGCCACGGCATTCGGCCAGTTCAGTTCTGATGATATTCGACTGTCGGGCTATGCACAAGCGATGCCGGTCTGGATCAGTGCCGATCTGCCGGAGCCGTTTGAACGAGATTCATTTTGGGAGTACAGGCTTCAGAACCGGCTTAATGTGGAGTGGTATATTTCTTCAAACCTGACCTTTAACTGGCAGATGCGAACACGTTTTTTTGCAGGTGACCTGGTGAACGACTTAAATGACATTCCCGAACTGGGGTATGCCGATCTAATTGATGTGGATGACGGAATTGTAAATTTATCGTGGGTGATAGCCGACCGGGATACATGGCTTCTGCACTACATCCCCGATCGACTAAATCTGGACTGGGATAAAGACAACTGGAAAATCACGGTTGGACGACAGCGGGTTAACTGGGGAATCAATACAGTTACAAATCCGAATGATCTCTTTAACATCTATTCTTTTTACGATTTTGACTACCCTGAACGTCCGGGAACTGATGCGGTAAGAGTTCAGCATTTTTTGGATTGGGCGTCACGACTTGAGTTTGCCTACAGTCCGGCCCGCGATACCCGGAATTCTGTAGTCGCCGGTATGTACGCATTCAATACCAGAGGTTATGATATTCAGCTTATCACCGGTTATTACAGGCACCGATGGACACTCGGAGGTGGATGGGCAGGGAGCATTAATCAGGTGGGATTTAAGGGGGAGTGGATGATATTTACAGATCTTGAAGAAACAAATGAATCGCGCGATTCGAATATTATTGCAGCGCTATCAGCTGATTACATGTTCGAAAACAATCTCTTTTTAGTGGTTGAAGGTTTATACAACAAAGATGGCGGCCGGGATGAGTTTTTACTGCTTGGAGAACCTCTCTCTGCGGATAATCCATCATTTTCCCGTTATCAAATTACCACTCAGATTGTTTATCCCTTTAATCCGATTCTCCAGGGATCACTTGCAGGAATTTACTACCCGGATGAAGAGGCAGTTTTTATTTCCCCATCTATTTCCTGGTCAGTTTCTGAAAATACTGATTTCAACCTCCTGTCTCAGATTTTTGCCGGGAGTGACGATTCCGCATTCTCCAACGCAGGAAGTGTGGTAGCCGCATCCTTGAAATGGCATTTTTGATAGAGCCATACCTAGAAATAAGCAGAGATTCCAAACAGCACGCCATTACTGTTTAATCTGAATTGTGTATCTCTTCTATAGTTAGATTATTGCGACTTGAAAAATTTTGTATTGCACTTAACGAAGCTCTGTACTCTGCATGTAAACTCATCGAGTTTTGAAAAAACCACTCTACGCCGTTATAAACAACTCCTGATAAACCGATACTGGTAATGGAATCGAATGTATCATTAGGTCGTCTTACATGTCGTAATTAAAATTGAGCTGTGGAACATATCCAAAA
>PWFZ01000449.1 GCA_003555185.1 Balneolaceae bacterium
ATTTGAAATCCCCTTTAAGGCCACTTGCAAACAAGCCGGAAGACCCATTTGGCTGAATGATGAAACCCTTCTTTTCTATGGGCGATCCTGTAATCGTGTAACCGGATTTTATACCTACGATTTTACCACTGATAAAACAGAGCTGTTATATGAAGTTGTTGTCACCGGAGACCAAAGTTACGCACTTACACCAGATGGCAAATCTCTTCTCTATTCCCGCTATCATGCAGACCTTCTTTACGATAACCTCTTCCGGTCTGATATTCATGAACTGAAGCTGCAGAGCGGTAAAACAACCCGGCTAACAAGGGAGAAACGAGTCACATCACCCCGAAGGGTTGATGATAGATTATTTGCGCTTCAACCGGTAGGTCAGCATCAGCAGCTGGTTGAGATTGAAGACGGAGAAATTGCATTATCCTATCCAATGACAGAAAACAGCTCTGTTATAGAAATTTCATTTCATCCAAATCAATCCGGAATAATTGCAATTTTAGGTCGAAAGAATGGCATTCAGGCAATTTGGTTAGAAGATATCAATGAGCTCGATGTTCTTTTCGAAAACAACCCTGATATCGTTTTTAGTGAAGGATCTGTATTTGACCCTTTTTGGCATAACACCGAAAATCGCCTTCTTTTTACAAGTGATTATTCCGGCATTATGAATGTCTATGAGTATGATGGCGAAAATCATCAAATCACTCAAAAAACGGAAAGTTTACACAATGCTTTTGAGCCTGCTTATTCACCAAATGGCCAATCAATATCTTATATCGGGCAGGTAAAAAACGAACAGCGTCCATTTTCCATGTCTGATTCTGACGCACTAAACCGGGAAATTGATCCTGCTTACTGGACCATGAATAACCAGGTGTTATCATATATGAATCGCCAAATGCTGAACAGAGATGAAGAAGTGGATGAATCGCAATGGGAGCAAAGCAAATACAACACAAGTTTAGGCTGGTTAAAACCAAGGATCTGGCTTCCTACATTTAGCTCAAATGTAACCAATAGAATTGATGAAATTGGAATCCGATTGGAAAGTGCTGATCGAATGAGCCGCCACTCCTACACATTTGACGTAAGTAATTATGCAGAAGCATTTTGGTACGATTTAACCTATCGCTACAAAGGATTCTACCCGGGATTTGAAGTTTCTATCTTTAACTCACCGGCATTCACAAATATCGCATTTAATGTTGATGATGAAAGGATTATTCTCCCAACAATAAGTCAGCAGCGGGGCGTGTCATTTTCTGTTCCGTTCCAGTTTCGATTGGAGCAGAACACGCGATTCTCATCGATATTTATCAGGCCGGAATATCAGCTCACTCAACGAAGTTTCAGAAATCCGAATGATGCCACTCAGGCTTATTCAGATTTTCGAACTCTTCATACACTGGGATTAAATACCACTTTTAATATTGGCGTACGTCAATTTCGGCGTGATGTTCAACCTAATAGCGGACTGCGATTATTTACACAAACCCGATATGGTTTAAATGAATCCGGGTTTACACTTTCTGTTCCCCAGGGAAATTTTGATGCAGGTTTTGCCAAACGGCAGGGATTCCGGGCAGGAGCCACTACTTATATTGCACCGTTAAAGAGATGGAACCAATCGCTAAGAGTTACGGCACAGGGAATCACCCAAACAGATGCCCCTGTATTTAATAATCAATCTCTCTATTCCAACCATTTCGAGACAGGCGCTTTTGCCGGAGTAAACAACATAGGAATCATCGAAACACGCTACACCATACCCCTTACCTATCCTGATGACGGCGGACTTTTGGTTCCGGTTTATCTCTCGAACATTTACCTCGTCGGGTTTACACAAACCATAGGAGATATAGGCGGATTTGATGGAGATCGGTTTAGTCAAACAGCCCGAACAGTTGTAGGAACCGGAATTCGCTCCCGCTTTCGCCTTAGCAATCTTACATTTGATATAGGTGTATCCATAGGCTGGGAGCCTGCCACAAATAATGTGTCATACATATTCGGAGCTTTTTAACCCGGATTATTCATCAAGTAATTTTGATGTGAACAAGGCGAAGTGAAAATGGTGACGGAAGGGTACTTATGTACCCTGAGTAAGCCATTTGCACTTGAACGCAGTACACATAAAATTTCGCCGAAAATATCTACACCCAAATTTGGGTTATAAAATAAAAATTACGTAAACACATGAAAATCAATATCTTAAGTCACTCATGTACACTTACTCATGAATAATTCGGGTTAAGTAGTTATTTCAATAACTACTGAAATTGTGACTGACCCTCAACAACCGTTCTTGCACGGATGATATTCATTCCATCAAGCCGCTCAGGTTCAATCTGTCTGTGATTTACCACATCCCTGATAATAATCTCCTTAATTTGATCCGGAAACCGATTTCTAATTTCGTTATACACCTCAGGATCGCGTTCGCCCGAATCGCCAATTAAGATAAATTCCCGTTTTGGAAACCGACTGACAATCTCACTAATCTGGCTGATTTTTTGATTAAAGGTCACTTTTTCATCGGTAGCTAACTCACGAAGATCCGACCAGGAACCAAGTCTGAAGATATTTTTTCTTACCGTTTTCATGTGAAATGAACCCGGTGGAAATCCTTCTTCTTCAATTAAAAAACCATGCAAAGGCTGAAACAATTGCCATGGTGAACCTGAAACATAGTGAAAGGAAGCATTTTCGTATTGATGGTACTTTTGATTCATACCCGGTGCAGCTGTATAATCCTTAAAAAATGTATTTCTTACCACCACCCTCGAACCGGCGGGTATTTCCGTAACTTTAATAGTGTCGTCTATATCAGACACAATAGATAATCCCTCCGGTTCAATAAGCTCTATTTTTCCCTCTCCATAATATCTGTCTGACTCTGTTCTGAATGAGAGCCAACCATTTTCAGATTTTTGGGCTTCGAGAAGCTCTTTTGCCCTGTCTTTGTGAATTCTTACAAAACCCTGTGCATATCCAAAATTATCTGTTGTTTGATAAAGTCCGTCACTGCCGATGATTCCATAAACCTCTTCTCTTGGATCGTCATCAAACGTAAATACAACCTCTCGTCTCGATCGGCTATTTGTGACAAACCCGCTGATTCGATCCCTGAAATTAGCCGCTTCATCTGAATCTAAATTGAAACGGTTACGGGCCATTCTGGTTGTAATCCTTTCCCATATACGCCGTGAACGATGAATATACACCCGCATTGGAATAACCCAAACTTCTCCATCCAAGTAAGCATAAGTGGGATAAAAATCTACCTGACGACTCTGTTCTTGCTCGGTGTTTTGTTCAGCAACGGCCGGTAAAGACAAAAAGAGGAATAATAAGAACAGAGAGACTAATTTCACGATGAACTGTTTTTTAAAATTATGCTTTACAACGAATGTAAAGCTAAGAATATTTGTAGTTATTGGTAGACAATCTGTTAAGGCCACTCATTGGCTACAGGTTTCTACTATCTAAAATGTTAATTATTAAAAATCTATTTCATGAAAATAACGATTGCAGGCGCACATGGAAACATTGCAATGTTAATGCATCCATTATTAAAAGAGAGAGGTCACGAAGTTAGGGGATTAATTCGGAAACCGGAGCAAAAAGAGGATCTTAAAAACGCCGGTGCTGAACCTGTTATTTGTGATATTGAAAAAGAAGATGACATATCAGAAGCTGTAGGCGCAGCTGACGCCGTTGTTTTTGCTGCCGGTGCTGGTCCGGGCAGTGGAGCAGAACGAAAATGGAGTGTAGACAGAGACGGAGCCATAAAACTAATTGAAGCTGCTAAAAAAAATGGGATAAACCGATATGTGATGATCAGCGCAATGGGCTTGGATGAACCACGCGGCAGTGATGTATTTCAGGTATATCAAAAAGCTAAAGCTGAAGCAGATGAGGCTCTAAAAAACAGTGGTTTAGATTATACCATTATTAAACCGGGAAGATTAACCGATGAACCCGGGACCGGTAAAATATCACTGGGTAAAAATCTTAAAAGTGGAGAAATTTCCCGTGAAGATGTCGCCCACGTTCTCGTTCATATTATAGAAAAACCTGAACTTGCGGGATACACTTTAGACTTAATCTCGGGCAATATTCCAATTGAAGAAGCTATAAATAAAGTGCTAGAGTACGCTGAATAAATTTTATAGTTCAGCTACCCCATCAGGAGGTAATAACTCATTAAGGCTTCGCAAGATTCTGCTTCGGTAATCTACAGAGGATGCCGTTCGTGCCATTGCGTGTTTTCTGGGCTGTTGCACCGATACCCTGAATCCGTTCTCCTCTTGGGGAGTTAATAAAACTCTGATTCGATTTATAGCAGATTCCTGAGAAGTAAACTTTCGCCCTTCGGGCTGATATGCGGTGATTTCATATGAACCATCTTCATTTTCTACTTCTTCATGAATACGAAGGTTATTATCTCTGAGTGCTTCTTTTGTATTGTCTATAATCGTCTCTTTTTCTACGGAAAAATAATCATTACTGCTTGTTCCTCCCATGGTTGCACAAGAGCTTAAAAGAGCAATAGTGATAATGAAAAGAATAGGTTGGTATAAATTTTTCATGATGGAATAGTTTATTAATGTATTTCAAAAATCTATACAATTCTTCTAAAGAATCATATCAACCCTTACAAATTCTCATAAAAAACTGTCTGCGGGTCAGCGACTCCGCATTACTGCTTCCCGAGTACAGAGTTTACAATACCAATAGCTTCTTCCTGTATCTTTTTTAGATGATCTAAGCCTTTAAAGCTCTCCGTGTAAATTTTATAAATATTTTCCGTGCCTGAAGGTCGTGCTGCAAACCATCCGTTTTCTGTTTCCACTTTTAAACCACCAATTGGGGCATTATTACCGGGTGCATTTGTAAGTTTTTTAAGAATTGACTCCCCCGCAAGCGAATCTGCTTTTACCTGATCCGGTGACAGATTTTTAAGTGCTTTTTTTTCATCCATTGTAGCAGGAGCATCGAGCCGTTCATACACCGGACTTCCAAACTTCTCTTCCAGCTCTTTGTAGTGTTCGGATGGATTTTTTCCTGTTTTCGCAGTTATTTCTGCAGCCAAAAGATTTAAAATAATCCCATCTTTATCGGTTGACCAAACCGTTCCGTCTTTTCTCAAAAATGAAGCCCCTGCACTCTCTTCACCACCAAATCCATACGATCCGTCAGATAATCCATCTACAAACCACTTAAATCCAACCGGTACTTCCGCCAGTGTTCGGTTGATTGATTTTGCCACTCTGTCAATCATACTGCCCGAAACTAATGTTTTTCCAATGGCTGCTTCTTTATTCCATTGCGGGCGATTTTGAAACAAG
>PWFZ01000229.1 GCA_003555185.1 Balneolaceae bacterium
CAGAGCTGAAGTCGCCACCTGGTAAAGAAGGGGTTGAAAAAGGTGATGGTTGGTACGATCAATAAGAAGAACCTCTACACCTTTTTTGTTAGCAAATGTCTGAGCAGCGGTAAGTCCGCCAAAACCACCCCCAATAATGACAACTTTCTTAATATTATCTGGCATAGTCCGATATATAAGCTGAAATTTATGTGATGTACCCTTAATATGTATTTATCTGTTAAGAAATTCCGGGTAAGAACTCTCCGAAATAATCATGGATATGAATTTGAAGCTTATTACTGGCGATATTGGAACAATATATTTTTCTATTTATCAATACACTTATTTTTTCAATAAGTCCTCACCCTCCTCCGGCGACCTGGATTTACGGGCCTGCTCCAATATTTCTTTATCATTGCTATCCAGTTGCCCTTCTGCCTGAGTCTTAATTTTTGAATCTTCAGCAGCAGGTGTATATCCCAATTTTTCAACCTCGGGTGAATCTTCAACTGAAGGTTCACTCTTTATTATTTCAATTGGTTCACTGTGCTTTACTATTCTTTCTCTGTCGGCATCAGGCATTGAAACCCCCTCTTTCAAATATGCATATTTAATCTGTCGCATTACAGATGATTTCACTTTTAAGATGTTATGTTTACTGCCATCTACCCAAAAGTAAAACTTCAGATTGATAGAAGATGGTGCGAGTTCATCCACTAAAATCCAGGGTTCAGGTTCCATTAAAACTGCAGGATGTTTATTCAGTATCTCTCTCCCGATTTCCTGCGCATATGTAATACTTTCTTTGTAGCCAATCCCGACGATGAAATGAGTCCGTTGATTGGGGTTACTCGTAAAATTAAGAATACGGCTCTTATATACAGTTGAATTCGGAATCTGCATATGATTTCCATCCAATGTCATTAGTAAAGTAGCCCGAATAGTCAGTCGCTGAATAAATCCTACATTTCCATTTATTTCAACGAGATCTCCGGCATGAAACGGATTTTGGAGACTCAAAAATATACTGGCCAAAAAGTTTTCTGTAATATCACGAAAAGCAATTCCCAAAATTATGCCTAGTAAACCTGTTCCGCCTAATACAGTAAGGGCTACACCGGTTAATTCTGCTACATGGAAAACGATATAAAGTCCTAAAAGAAATACTACGACTGCAACTCCTCTTGAAGTGATATCCTGCAATAAAGAATTCAGTTCCTTATTTCTTAAATAGGTTCGTGTGATTCTCGCAGCTATCGTGGAAATACCCCAGAATAATAATAGCACCGACAACCCAAAAATCCACAATGGAATTGCCCGCATAATACTGCGCCATAACTCTTGTATTCCGGTGATAGCAGGATCATAATCCCATATATCCGGCTCTAATACCTCTATTTGGTTTACAACAGCCGCAACATCTTGAGTATTTCTTGCCAGATTGCCCGCCCATAATTTATAATCATCGGTTTCTGTTGACCCTCTGAGAAATACAACCCCGTCATTCACTACCACTTCTGTATCATAAAACCATCCGGTTGCATCTAATATTCCACGTAATCGTTCCTGTATTGAAGAATCATCCGCTTCCGGTTGTACCTCTACACGCTCCGGAACCTGTGTATCCGGAGGTCTTTCTATTGTGGTATTTTGAGCAGATAATTCCCCAGTGAAAACGAGGAAGGTAATAACCCACACTATATAGTTAATTTTAAAGTACATACTATTTACACTTACTAGGTCGATATAGATTATATGCGGCTCTTAATCCAAGACTGCTCAGTGCCTGGCAATAATCCAAATAGCGTGTATTATTCCGGGTATGTAACCAAGTAGTGTTAATAAAATATTTAACCAGAAGGCTCCGGTTAATCCAACTTCTAAGAATACTCCCACAGGTGGAAGAATTACGGCAAATATAATTTTTATGATGTCCATTTATTTTTTCTCTTGATTAGTAATACGGTTTGAACGGATACGATGTCTTTTTTAAGACCTCTCCGTGAACTCTCTATGTTTTAAATATATTGGAGAATTTAAGAATTGCAATATGTTGGCACTTTTTTGTCCTCTTAATTCCACATAAATGCATAATTGCAATTCGTTTCTATTTAGGTGTAATACAATCTCGAGATAGTTTTGCAAGCTTATCATTCATAATTAAGAAATTTAAAATAAAATGGACGATAAGAAAACAAAACCCGATCAGCCTAAGGAGAAAGAAAACAAGAAAAATAAAGATGACTCGGATATGAGGAGGCCTGATCCAGATGACGAAAATGAGAAAGGAGGTTTGCCACCTAAAGAGATGCCCGAAGATGATGGGAATAAATCATAAAGTTTCCCTCAACTTTATGATTGAAATAAAAAAACCGCCTGACTGCACTATAATCAGGATAGGCAGCTGGAGCTGCCACTCCTCTTCCGCAACGGAGCTGCGGAAATAGATTATTCAGAACAATC
Organism: Balneolaceae bacterium; assembly: GCA_003555185.1. Lineage (GTDB taxonomy): Bacteria > Bacteroidota > Rhodothermia > Balneolales > Balneolaceae > SW132. Next base: position 2,446 of record PWFZ01000229.1, read on the forward strand.
AGACGGTTTATAACAAATTAGAGAAATAAATTACTTCTTAAGTGATTCCTGAAGTTGATCCCAATCGGCAAGAAATCTTTCCAACCCGCTATCTGTCAACGGATGCTTTAAAAGCTGCTCGATAACGCTCAATGGCATGGTTGCCACATCCGCACCAATTCTCGCAGCTTCAAGTACATGCATTGGGTGGCGAATGCTTGCAGCAAGAATTTCAGTTTCGAATCCATAGTTATCATAAATCAAAGCGATATCAGCTATTAAACTCATACCCTCGCTTGAAATATCGTCGAGCCGCCCGATGAATGGCGAGATGTATGTAGCACCCGCCTTAGCTGCCAGAAGCGCCTGAGTGGCTGAGAAACAGAGCGTACAGTTCGTTTTAATCCCTTCATCGCTGAAAGTTTTGATCGCTTTAATCCCATCTTTGATCAATGGGACTTTTACTACAACATTATCTGCTATAGCGGCAATCTTTCTTCCTTCTTCTACGATCTCATCATAATCTGTTGAGATTACTTCCGCAGACACATCCCCCTCTACAATATCACATATTTTAGCTATGTGCCCTTCAAAATCTTCTACCCCAATTTTCATACAAAGGCTTGGATTAGTGGTAACCCCATCTAATACTCCTAAATCGTGAGCTTCCTGAATTTCGCTAAGGTCTGCTGTGTCAATAAAAAATTTCATATATGTATGATTTGTTTAATTTGATTCGTTGATCATTGTAAATTATAAAATAAAACTAGCACTTTCTTTTTCAGATCAATGTTGTTTTGCTATTTTATAAGTAAATATTTCTAACCTATAAACAAAAAACAATGAGTAGATCAGGCAAAGGCTTTACAATTGGATTACTGACCGGTATTACAGCCGGTACTGCATTAGCATTACTGTTTGCTCCGGATACAGGTAAAAATCTCCGTGGAAAAATTTCTTATCAGTTAAGCTCTTATATCGACGAATTGTCAGTGCTGATAGACAAACTTAAAGATGAAAAAGAAAAAATTACTTCACAGGCTAAGCAAGACAGCGACAAAGTTGTTAGTGATGCAAAACAAAGAGCCGATGATTTAATCAAAGAAGCAGAGATACTTCTAAAAAATATCGAAAAGTCTAAATAGACTTTCACAACCTCTTTTAAACAAAAAAGCCACGCTCGTTAAAGCGTGGCTTTTTTTATTCTTCGTTTTCTTTCGATTCGGGCTCGTCAGCGCCAAGTGTTTCAAACACTTTTTCCACTTCCTCATCCGTCTCGTCATATTCTACTTTCGATCCGACAATCAGCTCATCGTAATCCAGTATTCCGGTTCCTGCAGGTACTTTGTGTCCTACAACAACATTCTCTTTCAAGCCGCGAAGCAGATCTTTCTTTGCCTCGATGGATGCCTGAGTAAGAACCTTAGTTGTTTCCTGGAATGATGCGGCTGACAACCAACTTTCGGTTGACAATGCTGCCCGGGTGATACCCAACAGAATAGGTTTAGAAATAGCCGGTTCCGCTTCGCGCGTCACCACTTCTGCTTTTCCTTCCTTGATCAATTCGTTATTCAATTCACGAACTTCTCTTCTGTCCAGAATTTGACCCAACTTCGTGTCGCTTCCACCCACATCCGTAATGACAAACTTACCGATCAACTCATCATTTTTATTGTTGAGTTCGAAACGATCCACTTTGTCTCCTTCCAGGTACATCGTGTCACCTGAATCGGTTACTTCCACTTTCTGCATCATGGTGCGAACAATCACTTCAATGTGCTTGTCATTTATGTTTACACCCTGTAGTCGATAAACCTCCTGAATTTCATTCACGAGATAAGACTGCACAGCAAATGGGCCGAGGATATTTAAGATTTCCTGAGCCGGAATTGTACCGTCAGATAGTGCCTGACCCGCTCTTACAAAGTCATTTTCCTGTACAAGGATATGCTTCGAAAGAGAAATCAAGTACTTCTTCTCATCGGTACCGTCTTTACTTTCTACCAATACTTCCTGAGAGCCACGCTTACGTCCACCCATTTTAACAATTCCATCAATTTCAGAAACTGCAGCGGGATCGCTTGGTGACCGTGCCTCAAAGAGTTCGGTTACCCTTGGAAGACCGGCTGTAATATCTTTTGATTTAGATGCAGCACGAGGAATCTTGGCTAATACCTGCCCAGCCATAACCTTCTCTCCATCTTCAACCGTTATGTGAGTTTCTACCGGTAGTGTACTTTCACGGATACGATCGTCTTTCCCTTTCACAACTACTGTTGGAACGAGTGTTCGATCACGTGAATCGATAATTACTTTCTCACGGTGACCCGTTTGAGTATCTGTATCGGCAGTATAAGTCACTTCTTCAATGATATCTTTGTACTCAATTGTACCTTCAATTTCACTAAAGATCAGTGCATTATAAGGATCCCACTTACTCAGTGGCATTCCTTTAAGTACTTTATCGCCTTCTTCTACCAGCATTTCAGCACCGTAAGGCACATTATAAGTGTTCAGTACATTTCCATCTTCACCTACAATTTTCATCTCACCGGCACGACTCAATACAACGTTGTGAATTTCTTCACCGTCATCGTATTCAACAACCCGAAGGTTTTCAAATTCGATTTTACCGTCGAATTTAGCTTTGTGCTGGGAATCTGACTCCATACGTGAAGCAGTACCACCCACGTGGAAAGTTCTAAGTGTAAGCTGAGTTCCAGGCTCACCAATTGATTGAGCTGCAATAACTCCGACAGCTCGACCCATTTCTATTTCTTCATTTATTTCGTGGTTGTAACCATAACATTTTTTACAAATTCCCAAAGGTGCTTTACAATTGATTGGAGAACGAACTAGAATTTGAGATACATCTGATTCCTCTATTTTTTTTGCAAACTCTATTGTTATATA
>PWFZ01000250.1 GCA_003555185.1 Balneolaceae bacterium
AAACATCAAGCCCTACTTGTGTCGCCAATGGCTGGCTGGTGGCTACCATACCGCGCTGTCCAATAATTTCGGACCCTGTTACAAAGGATTCACCCGGCGACTCACGGTCAATTTGGGCAATGGCATCATCAACCATTAATAATGAAGTACAAAGTAAAAAGAGTGGGAGAACGAATTTCATGTGGGTTAGGGTTTTGTGATCAGTTAATAATGAATAAGCGCCATACTTTTTATCAACTATTGAATGCATCATACAGTTCAAACTGCATTGTTACAGGGAAATCATTTACTTTAATGATATAGAATAAAGTGAATTTTTAATCCAAACACATTTATGATTCAGGAATACCTCAACTCCGTCGAGAAATTTATCATTATTGGTGACCGTGTACTCATCAAGCCGAGGGAGATGGAAACCCACACCAAAAGCGGACTGGTTTTGCCTGCCTCGGTGAAAGAAAAAGAGGAAATTCAGAGTGGATATATAATCAAAACCGGACCGGGATACCCCATACCGTCACAGGAAATTGATGAGCCATGGAAGGATAAACCGAATGAGCCCAGGTATATTGGTATGCAGGCATCCGAGGGTGATCTGGCCATTTTCTTAAAAAGCAGTGCACACGAAATTGAATTTGAAAACGAGAGGTTTCTGATTGTCCCTCATGCAGCAATTTTACTGCTAATCAGGGATGAACACCGCCTTGAATAAGTAAACAAATATTGAATATGGATCTTGCAATGCCGAGGCTGTCTGAAAAGGTGTCATCCCGCACTTGATGCGGGATCTCATGTCCCTAAACAAGGCTAGAGATGCCGTCCCGAAGGATTTCTGGACGGCATGACTTATAAACATTTTTTTTACCATTAAACTCACTTTACCACCATGAACAGATCCGACTTCCTCAAAAATACAGCCCTCCTATCGGCAGGAACATTCCTGATTCCTAAGCTTCATTTTTACCAAAACTCTCCATTTACTGAACTTCGTAATGGTGTCGGTATGTTTTCCATGAGGGGCGGAACCATCGGCTGGTTGGTTACGGATGATGCCATTGTTGCCATCGATTCGCAGTATGCTGACACCGCAGCTGATTTCGTAAGTGGAATCGGGCAGTTTGGCGGCGGACCCGAAAAAGTGCTGTTCAACACGCATCATCACGGCGATCATACCGCAGGAAATAAAGTGCTGAACGAGGACGGCTATCGGATTATCGCCCACGAACAGGTTCCGGTTTTGCAGCAGCGAACGGCCGAGGTGCAGGAATCGGAGGACGATCAAGCCTATGCAGAAACCACGTTTGATGAATCATATGAACTGGATTTGGGGATGGAAACCATTATTGCAAAACACTATGGCCGGGCACATACCTCGGGAGATGCGGTGATCTGGCTGCGGGAGGCCAATATTGCTCACATGGGCGATTTGGTGTTCAACCGGATGTATCCGTTTATCGATAGAAATGGCGGAGCTTCTATTAAAGGCTGGATCCGCCTTTTGGAAACCGTAGCCGATGAAGCTGATTCAGAAACACAGTTCATTTTTGGCCACGGAAATCCCGAATATGGAGTCACAGGAACTGCAAATGACCTTCTTTACATGCGTGATTTCCTCTCTGCCCTGCTTGATTTTACCCGGCAACAAATAGATGATGGTATGAGCCGCGAAGATATTATGGAAACTACGTCACTTGAACAGTTTCCCGATCATTATAGCCCGAGCAATTTCCTGTCACTCTCCCGAAACCTTGATATTGCCTACAGTGAACTCACCGAAGTCAATTAACTTTCAACGGAAGCTAAACCCCAATTGAGAAGTGAATCGCGCAGTCTATATTGTGGTCAGATCGCTCGGATTGTATGGGTTCATGGCCACTGACAGTGCGCTTCATGTGTAATTATGTTATAAACTTACTTAATGAATTTGTGAACATTTTACTCTAATATGTAATTTTGTGATAAGTTGTTTGGACTCTTGTTTTCAATTTCAATTTCAAATTCAGCGCCCTTCTAATCATCCAAATGATACCTGATACAGCAATTCTACAGTTTATGATCCGGAAAATATTTGGCACATCATTTGCATAAAAAATCATACACTATCAGACACACTTCCTTAAGGGGTTTTAAATGAATGTCCATTATCAGAAAAGGTATACCTCTTATCGGGATAACTGCATACTTGAAAATCAATAACAACATAACATTAAAAGATAAAATCATCTTTATACTGAATATAGTTTGGCTTTGACTGCGATTACAATAGCAATGGGGGTATATGTCCCGCATAAGACTCACAGCCTCACAAAAAGAGAGAGCGAAAATGAATTTAAAAAACTACTCAATATCAACCATTGGTAATGACTTACCCGACCAATTACAAATAAATGATATTCGTAAAAGATTAGTTGACGATCACACAGAAATTAAGATCATTACGGAGATTGAAGGTTTTGAAGCACTTGAACAAGAATGGAAAGAGCTGGCATGGGCATCAGACACACTTATATTTCAGACTTATGAGTGGAATCGAATTTGGTGGAAACACTTTGGAGCTAACAAAAATCTGCACATTGTGGCAGTTTATAAAGGAAACAAGCTGGCAGGTATAGCTCCTCTTTTTGAAGATGATATAACACTGTTTGGCCGCAAAGTATACACTTGTTTACGATTTTTGGGGTCATATGTAAGTCAGCCAGAAGGAGAACCTTTAATAGGCAGCATTCCCTATTCGGATTATCTTGGTTATATAATTTACCCCGGGTACGAAAAAATATTCTACAAACTAATCCTTCAGCATTTCAAAGAGGTTGTATCCTACTTTGATGAGATCATATTGGATGAAGTTTCTGAAGAGAGCTCCATAAATGATAAAATGATTCCTCTCATGGCAAATTGCAACTACGATTTGAGTTATGAAATAGAACAAGCTTCTTCCAGTCCGGTAATTCAATTGTCGTCATCATGGAATTCGTATCTGAATAGTTTAAACGTTAAAGACAGATATAATGCCAGGCGTTATTATAAGCGGTCAAAACAAGGAAAAGCCAAGGTTTTTAATATCGAAAAATTAAATCATGCCAATGAATTGCCAGGTGCACAGTCAGATTTTATTCGACTACACCAGCAGCAATGGAACAATCGTGGATTTGCCGGCACTTTTTCAGAACAAAGGATGCGTAATTTTTTTATGGAAATCTCAAATTCATTTTATGAGAAGGATTTGTTAGAATTTAGTATGGCTGTTCCGGCAGAAGGGGACGATAAAATTGTAGCTGTTGATGTAATTATAACATATAAAAACAGATTATATCTTTTACATCGGGGCATGGATGAAGATCCATTGTATAGAAAAAAGGGACCGGGCAATGTATTGCTATTCGCAAGATTAAATGAAGCTATTAATGATGGAGTGAAGGTTTTCGATATGTTGCGCGGATCGGAAGAGTTTAAATTAAGAATGGCCACAAAAATCAATCAAAACAAAAAAATTATTGTCCGTTCCGGCTTTAAACCAAGAGGGCTGTTACCCGGATTGGCAAAAAAATACATGAAGTTGACTCATCATATCAGGATCGAGAAATCACACCTAAAATTTGTGTTTAAAGGCGAGCCAATTTTTAAGGCGGTAACAAAATACAGTCAATTCCTGCAAAGACGCATCAAACATAAATTACATAACTGATAGGTATCGATAAAAATGAAAGAGAATTTCATAAAAAGAGAAGAGAAAGTTAGTAAAACGTCACTAAATCATTACTTGAGGCAGTTCGAAGGCAGGCCCTATTATTACGGAAATGCATCTCATGCTTTCTTTGACATAATGGAGTGGCTGCAAAAGAACCGTCCAAAGAAAAAACCGAATATTATTATGCCGGTATATATCCCGGCCAAGTTATACCGGTTTGTTCTTGCAGCAGGATATGAGCCTAAATTTTACGATGTATCCACAGATTTGAATATTGATCTGAAAGAGATCAGCAGTTTAATAGACGATCAAACTCAAGCTGTATTTGCCGTTCACTTTTTCGGTGTTCCTGTTGATTTACAGCCATTGAAAAACATTACAGAAAGTGCCGGTATATATCTTATTGAGGATTGTGCACATAGCATGAATGCATATTACAAAGACAGACTGCTTGGTTCCACAGGTGATTGTACTTTGTTCAGTACAAGGAAAATGCTGCAACTGCACTGCGGAGGTGTATTGATTTTAAATTCAGAACCCTGGGATTTTAAGCCATCGTGGAACGAAAGGGTAAGAAGTCTATTTACAATGTACCATTTTGCAGGATCGCGCGTAAAAAATAAAGTTAATAATTTTTTGAAAGCAACCAATCCATTTAAACTGTCAGAAATACCTTATGACGGATATATTGATTTTTCGGAAGAACATGTTGTACGGGTAAAAAAAATGGACTTCTTTTCCAGTTGGTATAACAATATTCCGGATTTAGATAAGATGGCTGATAATCGCCGGGAAAATTTTCTTCATTTGCTTAATGGCATCAACAACCTTGATTCATTTCATCCAATTGGAATAGAGCGGTATGCAAAAAAGGAAAAAACGAATCAGTATACGCTGGATACCGGCTTTGTACCATTCAGTATGCCAATTTTGACTCCGCCAGGCACCAGGAATCAAGTCCAGCAGGCACTATGCAAAGCCGGTGTCCTTTGCTTTGTTGGTTGGCCTGAAGCTCCCTTCGGACTGAAGGGGTTTAAAGGAGCTGATGTGCTGAAAGATCGCTTGTTGGAATTGCCGGTACACTCATTTATGGACTCGCATCAGCTTAATATAATTGTTGATTGTTTAAATTCCCTGTCTGCGAATGTTAATGAATCTCGAAAGGAGTCTTTTGTAAGCATATAACATTTGCAAGGATTTTTAATTATCAACGTTCAAGGACTTTATCAGCTTCCAGACAGGGCAGAACTTGAGTGGTTTCTGTTCAGGTAGCCGGAAATTTGTCTATGACAATAATTGCCCGGATTGTGTGAGTGCATGCCCGCGGACAGTGCACTTCGTTCGAAATTAATGCGGCCGGATGCTGCCGCATGGAGACGGGACAACCTACCCAGTCTAAGGAAATATCTCCGCTTTTATCATTCTGCAATATGGGTGATCAAAAAAATTTTATATCTCACTCAAATTCATTTCCTTTATAGAGTGCTATTTCACCTTACCCATAGAATTTGTTGCTATAGAAGGACTTATTAAAGCGAAGTAAATTATATGCATACGAATAACCTGTTCTTGTTTGTTGTTGCTCTCACATCATTGTTTATTGCTCTATCACCCACGGATAT
>PWFZ01000193.1 GCA_003555185.1 Balneolaceae bacterium
CCGGTTACAAAACTGACCGATATTGGCGGACAATTTCCTGCATGGGACTGGGAAGGACGAACCGTTTACTGGTCCATTGGAAATGCATTGGTCACCTACGATTTAGACGGTGCCAAAGAACGTGAGCGGGAACAGGAAAAGTACGACCGCGAAAAAGAAGCTGAAAAGGATGAGTCTGAAAATGGCGAAGAAAGGGATGCTGACGAGGAAACTGATGAAAAAGAAGAAGATCCCGATCGTCCTGAAGATTACACCCCTGAAGAACATCGGATTGAAATAAAAACAACCCGGGATATTCCCCAGGGAACTCTTGTTCTGCGTGGTGCAACCGCCATTACGATGAACGGCTACGAAATTATTGAGAACGCAGATATTGTGATCAGAAATAATCGTATTCATGCAATTGGGGAACACGGATCTGTTGATATTCCCGATGGTGCCGACGTAAAAGATATGACCGGCCGGACTATTGTGCCGGGCTTTGTGGATACACATGCCCACGTTCGTCCATTCAGAAATTTACACCAGCCACAGATATGGTCGTTTATGGCTAATCTTGCCTATGGAGTTACAACTCTTAGAGATCCTCAAACAGGAACCACAGATCTGTTAACATATGCAGATCAGGTAGAAGCGGGACAGCTGTTGGGGCCACGTATTTATCAAACCGGACCCGGTGTATTCTGGTCGGAGCAGATCAGTAGTTTAGAGGAGGCCGAAGAAGTACTGAGCCGCTACAGTAAGTATTACGATACTAAAACCATAAAAATGTACGTAGCCGGAAATCGTGAGCAACGACAGTGGATTCTTGAAGCCGCAAAAAACCAGGAATTAATGCCAACCACCGAAGGCTCACTGGATATGAAACTGAATCTGAATATGCTTATTGATGGGTATTCCGGACAGGAGCATAATTTCCCAATCACACCTGTTTATTCTGATGTGGTTCAGATGACGGCGGAATCACAAATTGCCTACACCCCCACATTATTAGTAACATACGGCGGACCATGGGCAGAGAATTATTTCTTTGCCACAGAGGATGCTGCCAATGATCCAAAGCTTAGATATTTCACACCAAAACGGGACCTGGATGGAAAAGCCAGACGTCGTGGAGCCGGATGGTTTCATGAAGATGAGTACGTCATGGATCGTCAATCACAAACCGTAAAGGAGATTTATGAAGGAGGTGGTATTGTAGGTGTGGGGAGTCACGGGCAGCTGCAGGGGCTTGGATATCACTGGGAGCTCTGGGCAATGGCCTGGGATGATATGGATCCCCACAAAGCACTTCGTACAGCTACTATCCACGGTGCAAAAGCACTTGGACTTGCCGGAGACATTGGATCGCTGGAAGAAGGAAAAATGGCTGATTTGGTTATTCTTTCACAAAACCCGCTCGACAACATCCGACACACTAACACAATTGAGCGCGTGATGATGAACGGACGCCTGTATGATGGAAATAATCTCCATCAAGAGTGGCCCACTGTAAAGGGAACCGGAACGCTTTGGTTTCAACAGGATGGACCTAATGGGCTTCCGGGATTAGAGCAGATGGGTGACTAAGAAGCCAATCTTATTACGCAGCAAAGTTGCGTAACAAGATTATAAATTTCTTTCCAAAAGAAGAAGCTTTATAAAATTAACAACGATGTCATGCCGGACCCCGATCCGCTCATTTTTTGAACGCGTAGCGACATCTCCGCCCTTTCAAAGTTGGGAGATGCCGTGTTGGAAACTAAACCTGTCAGGTTTATCAAAGTTTAAATCAGAACTAGATTTTACTACAAACCTGACAGGTTTTGTTTATAAACTTTTCTCAAAAGCCGAAATGAGTAATCACATTTCGGCTTTTTTTATAAAGTAACTTGAGGTCCCAAGCTTAATCAAGCACATCTAAAATATCGGTCTCACGGATAAATATAAATGCGTTATACCGATCGGGCATCACCGTATTCACATAGTTTCCTTGTGACTCCTGCTCGGGTTGATAGATTACACCAATTGCCCTGTGGCGAACAGGATTTTGCAGAAGGTTATTAATCTCCGGATTGTTAAACAGTAAATAAAACTGCTCCTCATTAAATTCTGCCAGCGTTGCCTCCCAGCTGTTATTCATTGCCGGCGGGGTATCCATTACTTGCAATGGCCCTTCCCATTGTCGCCCGGCAAGTACACGGCCTTCATATGTGCCAAAACCTATTGCAAATACACTTTCCTCACCCAAATCCTCCTTTGCAAGCTGACCAATATTTACCGCTCCCTGACGGCCCATGTCCGTTGCACGGGCATCGCCGATATGGGTATTGTGTGCCCAAACTATCCCCTTGCTGTCATCTCCATAAAATTGTAGCAAACGATTTGCGGTCTGATAAAAATGAGACGCCCGGCTATTCCAGCTCGCCGCACCGGGTTCTAAATTCCCCCGATAATGCTCCTCTGCATTTTTCGCAGCTTTTGCACTTTGTTCTGCATTGAAAAATTTCCATTGGGAAGCGTCAAACCCATCTGTTTGCCGAACCCAATCCAAAACCTCATTCATTTCTAATTCACACCCTTCACCCGTTTGCTGTACCATGCGTAAATACCCTTGAATATCCCTGAACCTTGTGATACAGGAATACGCATTTTCTACCCGAACGGCCATCTCCGGGTTAACCTCTTCAAAAAAGGTGGTTACCTGCTGCATGGCATCTCGCTTTGCATAAAGGTCCACACCATAAAATCCTACCCGCTGCTCAGGCTCAAGATCTTTGTTGTGATCATGCATCCACTGAATGAGGCTTTTTACCTCCTGATTTCTCCACATCCATAATGGCCACCGGTCGATATAGTTCATTGCGTCTTCAATGGATGCGGGTGCTTCCGGCTTATGCTTCACAAATTCATTAATGCGAGACATCGCAGGCCAGTCACCCTCCACAGCAATAAAATTGTACCCCTTCTCTGTGATTAGCTTTTTGCTCATTTCCGCACGCAATTCGTAGAACTCAGACGTTCCGTGCGAGGCTTCCCCCATCAGCACAAGCTTTTGCTGATCTACTTCGTCAAATAGTGTCTCCATTTCATCAACGGTAGAAAATGGCTGAATAAATTCAGACAGATTTTGAGATTGAACAGCTGAGAAAAAACCGGAACTGATAAGAAATAAAACAGATAAAAATGCTGGCAATGATTTCATAACAAGACGAGGTAATTTGATTTTATAACGAATTGCAAATTAACAGATTTCACTATCAAGTACGAATAGTCGACGTAGCTCAGGTCGCTGACCTTAAGCCTATTATTTGTACTAATGCGTGGTTAGTACAGTTCGCGGGTCAGCAGACGCCGCGATACGCATGGCAGCCCAAGCAACAAGCATCCAGACCTCACGGGTTTTCAAAAACCCGTGAGGTCTTATTCTAAACGAATCACCCTACCAACTCTTCACTAATCTCCCACAATTTCTTACACTTCTGATCATTTGTTGCGGCCCTCCTGCTTGGTTTTGCCGGTTTTTCTTTTGAAAAATATTTCCCTGAATGTTTTTCAATTCCCGGTTCAGTACAGAGATAGATCGATGTCTGCGCACCTTTTTCAGGAGACATCATAAATAGGCGCGCGAGGTTAAAGAATTTGGCAAAAAGAGAATTCGATTCCACCGCAAAATTGGTATTTACTACTCCCGGATGCAGACTGTAGGTGTTGATGTCTTTATCTTTGAGTTCCTTATTCAGCTGATGCGTAAACATCATGTTAAAGAGTTTTGAGTTTCCGTACGCCTTTGAGGCGCTGTATCCATTTTCCAACTGAATATTATCTGGAGCAAATTCTCCATACCGATGTGCTTCGGATGCCACATTAATAACCCGGGATGATTCTGTTTTTTCCAGTAGGGACATTAATTCTTTGGTGAGCAAAAAATAGGCGAGATGATTGACTGCAAATGTAAGCTCAATGCCATCCTGGGTTTCCTGACGCTTTCCATTAGGCAAAAAACCGGCGTTATTGACCAGTCGATCCAGCCGTTTATACTTTTTCTTTATTTCTGCAGCCGTCTCTTTGACTTGGTCCTGATCACTTAGATCACAAATCAGGATATCTGCCCGATCGTTACCGGTATCCTCGGTTATTTCTTTTTTAGCAGCTTCCGCTTTTTCGGGGTTTCGGCAGATCATTACTACGCGAAAACCCTCATCCAAAAGAGCTTTTGATGTGATTTTTCCAATCCCTGAATTAGCGCCTGTTACAACTGCAACTTTCTCGTTCATACCCTGTTTTCTTTGTTGAATTCAATCTGTTAACAAAGAGTCGCAGGAATATGATTCCCAATAACTTTGACTCCCCTTTTTCAGGAGCCAAAGTTATTTACTAAAACAGGGTGATCAAAATTATAAGCACTATTACATTTTTACAGATCGTTGCACACATCGTTTGGCAGCTCAATGATTTCTTCAAACACATCTCCAGATTGCGCAGAAGTAAGATCTAAATCAAATTGATACCAGCTATTTTCAAAAAAAGCTCCGATCAGATATTCGCCTGCGCCGGGTAGAGTCACATCAATTTCTCCGTTTAAAACGCTACCGGCAAACACCCACCTTCCACCGTTAAGTGGTCTGTAGTATGCAGGAAAACTTGGACGGACCTCAATTTCATCATTATTCGCACAAATTCCCTTTCCCCGAAATGTTACTGTAAGTTCATTCGGGGCTTCTAGTTCTACGTTTATTGGGGATGTGGAACACATATCAGGAATATCTACAGTTGCTACATTTGTGTTGTTCATATCGTATAGTTCAAGTACACCCGCAACATTTTGTGGCGCATTCAAAAACTGGATAAAGTTAGAGCCTCCACGTATAGCCCTGCTCGACGCCCATCCTAAAAACCTGCCATTATCTGCCCTCATTAATTTCCCTCTGAGCTGAGAACTGCTTCCTTCCAGATTAATGCGTGTTCCTCTAAAGCATCTGCTTCCAAACCAGTCAATATTCCACCATGATAAGTGATCGGCATCAAAAGTAACCTCTAGATTACCATTTCCACCGTCACTTATCGGTGCATCTCCCTCAAAAGACCAAGTCCCATCTTCATCATTAAAACTCCAGATAGGCACTTCATCACCAGCATTTACCTCATTATTTTCATGATCTGTCCCTTGATTATCCAACTCGATACTTACTTCAATTGCAGGATCGAAATTACGAGCCCTGTTTCCGTTTTCATCTCTTATCACTACAGATGCAAATCCACCTGTAGTAAAGTATACCCCTTCCTCACCGTTTGGTGAATTCTCAACCTCGGCCGAAAATCCTCCC
>PWFZ01000432.1 GCA_003555185.1 Balneolaceae bacterium
GAGGGGAGACGGTAAAGCCGGATGTTCCCGGCATTACCTGAGGGGTGTCCCGTAAACCATTCAAATTTATAGGATTTTTTATTGAGAGCACACTTAACAGGGCTATCCAATCCGATTTCTCACACCCCTGGAAGATCTGACTCATAAACTTTTGCAGTTCTACAAGTAAACGATTTGTGTAACGGAAATTTCAAAAGTGCTTTCCGGGACACCCCTCAAGCGAACATCTGAACGATGTTCGCTATCTCCCCTCGAGGGGAGACCTGTTCAAATTCTCAGATCGCTTTACTTTTACTTTTACTTGTATCCCCCGCCTTTTTCAAGGTTCGGAGATGCCGTGTCGGAGCACGGCATGACAAACAAAAAAATCCGCAACGTTTAGCACATTGCGGATCTGAATAACTTTACTAAATGGCTTCTTACTTCCAGTGCGACTGGGCAATTGCTTCTTTGCTTTCATCTTCACTATCAGCCAGAAAACGCTCAGCGTCGAGTGCTGCACGGCAACCGGTTCCGGCAGCAGTAACAGCCTGACGATAAATCGGATCCATAGCATCTCCACTGGCAAAAATTCCGGGCAGATCTGTTTCGGTGGATTGATCTTTAGTTTGGATATAGCCTACATCATCCATCGTAAGTACGCCTTTAAACAAATCGGTATTTGGCTTGTGACCAATGGCGATAAATACGCCTGTAACATCTTCAAGAACGGACTCTTCGCCGGTCTGGATATTTTTTACTTTCACACCCTGAACAACTTTATCGCCCATTACCTCCAGGAGTTCAGAATTCCACAAGAATTCAATTTTCTCATTTTTAAAGGCACGCTTCTGCATCGCTTTGGATGCACGAAGTTCATCCCGTCGGTGAATAACCGTTACTTTCTTCGCAAATTTGGTCAAAAATGTAGCTTCTTCCATTGCAGTATCACCCCCTCCAACAATCACTACATGCTCGTTTCGAAAAAATGCTCCATCGCAGGTAGCGCAGGCACTTACTCCTTTTCCGCGCATTTTTTGCTCACTTTCAAGTCCGAGCCATTTGGCTGAGGCTCCCGTTAAGATAATAATAGACTTGGCAAAAACGGTAGTCTCTTCATCCACGGTGATTTTATAAGGACGATTTTCAAAATCAATATTCGTTACATAACCATATCTGCAATCGGCACCAAACCGTGTGGCTTGTTCTCGGAAATCCTGCATCATTTGGGGTCCCATCACTCCGTCGGGATAACCGGGAAAATTATCTACATCTGTGGTTTGCATGAGCTGGCCGCCGGGTTCCGGGCCTTCAAAAACAATTAAATCTAAATCGGCGCGTGCGGCATATAGAGCGGCGGTAAGTCCTGCGGGACCACTGCCCACAATTACCACGTCAAATGTCTTTTTTTCTATGTCTTCCATCAGGGATATTTACTTTGGTTTTATTTTTCTAATCAAAGGTAACAAATTTAAATCGATCTTTTGGTCACACTTCTCTATCGGGTTGATAGCTTTTCTATAACTTTATTTTGTTTTTTTACAATTGGAAACGCTTCTATTAAAAAGTTTGTCTTGTAAACTAAGGTAAAAACGCTAAGTTTAGTCAAATTATGATGATGGAGGTGCAATTTGATTATTGGAATCTGTAAAGAAACAGAAAAAAATGAAAAACGTGTAGCGATGACTCCCGAGGGAGTTAAAAAACTCATAAAGATGGGGTACGATCTACATGTCGAAAAAAATGCGGGTGCAGCTTCAAGTTATCCGGATAGTGTTTATCAGGAAGCCGGAGCAAATATTATTGAATCCCGTGATTCCATTCTTAAACAATGCGACATTCTGCTTGCCGTACAGGCGCCGGATGAAGACACCGTAAATAAGCTAAAAGAGGGCGCTGTACTGATTGGGTTTTTATGGCCGCTTCAGAACAAGGCCTATGTTGACCTGCTCATCAAAAAGAATATCACCGGAATGGCAATGGATACGATTCCCAGAATCAGCCGGGCGCAATCGATGGACGCCCTCTCTTCCATGAGCAATATAGCCGGATATAAGTCCGCACTGTTAGGCGCTAACCAGCTGGATCGCTATCTCCCAATGATGATGACAGCCGCAGGAACCATCCCTCCTGCTAAAGTATTGGTACTGGGCGCCGGTGTAGCAGGGCTGCAGGCTATTGCCACCGCAAAACGACTCGGAGCCGTTGTTGAAGCCTTCGATATCCGTCCGGCTGTAAAGGAGCAGGTGGAAAGTTTAGGTGCAAAATTCGTGGAAGTCCCCATGGATGAGGAGAAAGAAACTGAAACCAAAAGCGGATATGCGAAGGAGCAAAACGAGCGCGAAAAAGAGAAGCAAAAAGAAGTAACGCACCTTCACGCTAAGAAATCTGATATTGTGATCACAACCGCACTGATCCCCGGCCGGCCTGCGCCTAAACTCATCACCCGGGAAATGGTTGAAGATATGAGTCCCGGATCTGTAGTGGTAGACATTGCCGCTGAACAAGGTGGGAACTGCGAGTTAACGAAGCCCGGCGAAACGTTTTATCATAATGGCGTTGCTATTATGGGCCCGCTGAATCTGCCGAGTACGCTGGCTAATCACGCCAGCAAACTTTATTCCAAGAATATGCTATCGCTACTGGATTTACTTAACGAAGACGGTAAGCCCAACTTTAATTTTGATGATGAAATTATCATCAATGCAACCGTTACCCATAACGGCGAACTCATTTCACCTTTCGTAAAGGAAAACAGCTAAAAATTTATACTCAATACCCGATACTCAATACTTACTACTGATTCTATGGAAGACCTGATTTTTAACCTTTTTATTTTTGTACTCGCATCCTTTGTGGGCTTCGAGCTGATCTCTAAAGTTCCGCCCACGCTGCACACTCCTTTGATGTCAGGCGCCAACGCAATTTCGGGGATCACACTCATTGGCGCACTTATCATTGCCGGCGGATCTGACTCCGTTTATGCACAATGGATTGGTTTTGCCGCCATTATCTTTGCCACAATCAACGTGGTAGGCGGATTTATGGTGACCGATCGTATGCTGGAGATGTTCAAAAAGAAGGAGGGTGACAAATGAGCCAGTTCTTACCGGAAGCTATTCAGTCCATTTTACCCAACCTCATACAAATTGTCTATTTAATCGCCACCGGGTTTTTCATCGTTGGAATCAAACGTCTTGGCTCCCCTGCAACAGCACGATCAGGAAATCAGCTTGCCTCCTTCGGTATGTTAATGGGTGTCGCTATTACTCTGTTTGATCAGGAAATTATCAGCTTTGAATTTATTGTTGCCGGCGTCATTATCGGGGGATTAATTGGGGTGATTGCTGCCAAAAAAGTACAAATGACGGCTATGCCCGAAATGGTTGCAATCTTTAATGGATTTGGAGGCGGCGCTTCTGCACTGGTTGCATGGGGGGAATTCGCCCGGGTTGAACCGGCACTTATTCCTACAGATGGACTCATCACAACCGGACTCAGTATTTTAATCGGATCGATCACATTTACCGGAAGTTTTATCGCGTTCGGTAAGCTAAAAGGATTTATTGGAGGAGGACGCATTGCACTTCCCGGTCAAAATATCATCAACCTTGTGCTTACATTTATAGCATTTGGTCTGGTAGGATGGTTCGCATTCGACCCCGAATATCAGGTCGTATTCTGGAGCCTATTTGGTCTAGCACTGCTTATCGGGGTGTTTACAGTTCTTCCCATTGGCGGCGCCGATATGCCGGTGGTTATTTCTCTGCTTAACTCCTACTCAGGAATTGCGGCATCTATGGCGGGATTTGTTTTGGGGAACAATCTGCTCATTATCAGTGGAGCACTTGTTGGAGCTGCCGGTTTAATTCTGACCAACGTAATGTGTAAGGCGATGAACCGTAGCTTGCTAAATGTTCTCTTTAGCTCTTTTGGTGGCGGCGATGATACCACCGGAACCGATACAGACACCGATAAGTCCGTACAAAAAACCTTTGCTGATGATGTAGCCATTCAGTGTTCTTACGCGTCCAGAGTAGTAATAGTACCGGGTTATGGACTTGCTGTTGCACAAGCACAACACATTTTAAAAGAAGTGGGCGATTTACTGGAAGAAAAAGGAGTAGAAATCAGTTATGGAATTCATCCCGTTGCAGGACGTATGCCTGGACACATGAATGTTCTTCTGGCAGAAGCAGATGTACCTTATGATCAGCTTTATGATATGGACCAAATCAACCCGCAGTTTAAATCTACGGATGTGGTACTCATTATTGGTGCGAATGACGTGGTAAACCCGGCGGCAAAAACCAGTCAGGGTAGCCCTATTTACGGCATGCCGATTTTGAATGTTGATGAAGCCAAACGAACCATTGTTTTTAAGAGAAGTTTAAGCCCCGGATATGCCGGTATTGATAACGACCTTTTCTATTCTGATAAAAATCAGATGTTCTTTGGGGATGCAAAAAAATCACTTCAGGAACTGTCGAGAGCAATTCAGGAATTGGATTAAAAACAGACCCGTCCGGTTTTTTAAAACCGAACGGGTCTATTTCTTTAGCAAAAGATAGCGCAAGAATCCTCTTGTGCCCCCTGCCTTGCAAATGGTACTCTCTGCCATTGTCATATAAAGCAACAAGGTGTTCTTTGCCATATCAACCAAAAGGTGTCTAACAGCCTCAGGAAAACATGGTGGGTGATACTTCTACTTACCCCGCATTCCGTGCTCACCTCGTTCCACCAGCAGAGAGTGCCGGGAGGCAATCTGTGGTATTTCTTTGAGTGGACTAATTCTTTAAAAGTACAACAGGAAAGAAGTATTGGGGAAACAGAAGAACGTTAAAGTGGTACTTTGAGTAATAAAATGCCCTTGCAGATTCGTTTATCCAGGCCTGAATCTGCCATTCAATCCAGTGCCTTTAGGCACGACCGATGTTGTAACGTCGGGTTTTAACCCACGGATTAGATCGAGCCAAACACAAATGCCCCGAGGCTATAAATTTGTTGAAGCTTTTAAGCAAATACGAGGGGTTTATCTTTGAATTTATTCATGGAAGGCATGCGTTGAATGGGGTATGTCGATTTACCCATCGGAATTGGATGCAAAACCATTGTGAATGACTGTGCCGATGGCTGTTCAATTGTGCTCTTCTTTCCCCGCGAAGCACTGCTTCGCAATAACAACGCTCGGATTTATTAATAAGTGAATACCCTTCAAATGCTGAATCCATTAACCATAGCAGAGGTAACACCTTCGCAATAACAACGCTCGGATTTATTAATAAGTGAATACCCTTCAAATGCTGAATCCATTAACCATAGC
>PWFZ01000084.1 GCA_003555185.1 Balneolaceae bacterium
CCAAAGGCTGAACCCACTATCCATATCAGAGGCACACCTTCGCAACAACAACGCTTGGATCTTTTATATGAAGAATTTGCTTACTTACAAAGATTGAACCCATTAAGCCATAGCAGAGATACCTTCGCAACAACAGAGCTCGGATTTATTTGTTGAGGTACAACTAGCAAAAGTAAATTAATTCATGGAAAGGATTCGTTGATTGGGTGATGTCAATTTACCCATCGGAATTAGATTCTAAACCATCTTAAATATCTAATCCGATGGGTCTTTTAATGCGACTCAATACCCCGGGGCTAATCACATTTGACTCCTCCGGAGTCAGAGATTGTATAACTGCCACTGCAGACCGCAACTGCCTATTAAAAAACCCCTATACGAACCATAGGCCGGCTTTTCCTTGGTCTACGAAGCTTTAGCGTAGTAGGCATTTTTCACTTCTATCAAAAATAACCTACTCTGATTCTAAAATTCCGGGATCAGGATTCTTATCCCTTCCAATCAGCCATAGAAAAATGGCCAGAAACAGTCCCGGATAAAAAGGTTCTACGCCAAGATAGAGATATCCTTGTCCTGAGGCGGGCATGAGAGTGCCGAGCACCAGCCAGATAAATGAAAGTGCCGTACAGGCGATGATGGAGATTATCACATAGTTGGGTTTAAGCTGGAATGGTTTTAGGTAAATGCCTAAAACAGGGACGAGCATTCCGGGAATAAATACCGAACCGATTACATACCAAAGGTCAATCACGCTTGGGTAGATGATGATCAACAAAATTCCCAATAGTGCGGAAATCAGAATTCCGATTCGTGTAAGCAGGTTGGGATTTTTGTCTGGGAAATATTTCACCAGGTAATCGCGTCCCAGGGTCTGACCGGAAATGAACAGATAGCTGTCTAATGTAGACATGATGATCGCCAGCAGACTGACAAAGAAAAGTCCTTTTAACCCGATGGGTAGAATTTGATCTGCCAATATTGGGTATGCAAGCACAGGCTGCTCGAGTCCGCCGCCGAGAATGGCGAATGCGTAGAGTCCGGCAAAGCAGGTTAGGAAATCAAAAAAGATCCAGAATCCAATGGAGACAAAGATCCCATTTCGTGCCGTTTTGGGTGATTCAGCCGCCGCAGCCCGCTGGTGAAAACTGGGGTCTACGAAGGTCCACAGAGCGATAAAAAACCAGACCAGGATATACTGCCAGTTGTTTCCACCGGTAGGATCCCTGTGGATGTCGTTTACTGAGCTCCAAAGCGTGCCAATGCCACCAAATTCTCCGGCGGCATAAATCAGCAAAATGATAAAACCGCTGAACATGAGAACAAGCTGAAGCATGTCTGTTCGGATAACAGCGCCGAAACCGCCAATAGTAATGTAAAGTACCGAAAATAGGGCGACAAGAGACGCATACAGCAAAAACGGTGCACTGCCACCACTTAAAAACTGAAAGATCAGGCCGAGCATTAAAATGTACGGAGCGGGACTGACCAATATAAAAATGGGAAGGGCACTTAACCGTCCTGACTTTTCATTATATCGGTTGGCAATAGCTTCGGGAATTGTGAGGGCTTTATTTTTGCGGATTTTCCCGGCAAGAAAAACGGCGAAAATAGCTGAGAAAATATAAAAAGGAGCACCCAGAATTAGCCATTGGGAAATACCAAATTGGTAACTCCATTCGCCAACACCCAAAATTCCACCATACCATGTGGACACAAGAGTAGCTACAAATGCCGGAAGCGTAACTTTACGTCCGCTTAATAAAAATTCTTCTTCAGATTCGGCTTTCCATCCCTTTTTTACACTGAGCCAGATTAAAAAGATGAAATAGAGGACGATGAGCGACCAGTCGATCCAGGAAAATACTGCTGTCACGTCTTTTCAATGTTTTTGTGATTAACGAACAGCAAAAGGTCGCCCTTTTTGAATTGAATTTCGACCTTTTTTTCGATGGATAGATTTGAGCTGCCATCTCTCACACCGTTTTCCATAATGCCGTTGTTTAAATTATACTTTAACCCTTTTGTGGTGATTCCCTCAACCCGCCCGGATAGGGGGAAAAGAGAAATAGCTGTGTGCATTGGAAATTCCTGTGAAAAAGAAGATTGTATCAAAAATATATCGGCAAAGCGATCCCGGAAAAGAATGGAGTTAAACTGTGAGTCAAACTGCTTCATTACCGATAAATTTTTCAATGTATGGTCGAGCCGATACCCTGTGGCTCCAAAAACAATCACATCGGTGGCCTTTTTACTCTGAGCATGGGAGAGAGCTTTTTCGAGGTCGTTTGTTTCCTGATCGGGATCGTTTATGATTTTAAATGATTCATCCCCGGTTTCCACAAAACTATCCATGTCTCCAATAACTACATCGGGCTGAAGCTGAAGCTCCCTTGCAATATTTGCTCCACCATCAGCGGCAATAAAAAAATCTGAATCCGTTAGTGCTTCAATCAGCTGCGGTTTCAGCGGCGGGAAACCGTTGCATAATATGATCGCTTTTTTATAAGGCTTCATGACGTAAAGAGTCTGTTCGTTTTGTGTGGATTGAATTTGTTGATATGGAAGTTGCTTTCTACCTATGGAACTGAGATTTTTACAGGCTACAACTCATCTTAAAGAATAAAGATTTTATGTTTAAAGAGTTCATTCAGAAGCTAAAGAATTATAACCACATTGGCGTTTTTTCTCATGTTCGACCTGATGGAGACTGCATTGGTTCGCAGGTTGCATTCTGCCGGTGGTTGCAGAAAAATGGGTACGAAGTAAGCGCGTTCAATGATGATGATGTTCCGGAGAATTTACTTTTTCTGACCGACTATTTTCCAGTTGATAAACCGACGGATGAGGCTACAGGGAAGTGTGATGCGTTTATTGTTTTGGATGGGAATGCCCCGCATCGGTTTGGGAGCTACGTAAAGTATCAAAATGAAAACCGCCGTCCTGTGATGATGGTTGATCATCACCCTGAACCGGAAGATGAGTTTGACCTTTCTGTTTCTGTAGATGATGCATCCTCAACTTGCGAGCTGATTTACAATTTATACAAAGAGCACGATTTGGATCAGATGGATCCGGAAGCGGCAAAAGCCTTGTACACCGGACTCATTACCGATACAGGTTCATTACAGTTCGAAAGCGTTAAGCCGGAAACGATGGAGACAGCAGCAGGTTTGCTAAGACAGGGTAACTTTAGACCGAATGAAGTAGCAGAAAAGGTGTTTTCAAATCAAACACTACCACAGCTGCGTTTGCTTAGCATGGCGATGGGAACCATTCAGCTTTTTAAAAACAATCAGATTGCGGTAATGACCGTTACTAAAAAAATGTTGGATGCCACCGGCACAACAAATTCAGATACGGATGGTTTTGTTAGTTATCCATTAAGTATCACCGGAATAAAAGCTGCAGTACTGTTAAAAGATGTGGAAGATGATGGTATTAAAATGAGTTTGCGCTCGAAAAGTAATGTGGACGTAAACGTTTGGGCACGCGAACTCGGCGGTGGCGGACATAAAAAAGCAGCCGGCGCCTGGCACGAAGGCCCGCTGGAAAAAGCAATAGAAGAAACGGTAAGAATCGGCTCAAAACAGATATCAGAACTTGAAAAAACATCTTCTTTATAGCTCAGCGATTGCTCTTTTCCTAACCGTCGGTTGTTCGGTTGAACAAACCGAAGAATCAGGTTTACAGGAGGTTGAAAGGCCTTTTTCAGCATCTATGGTCGAGAGTTCTCCGCGTAATCAGATCTCTGCAGATCAACCCGGAGAGGGAGGGGATGTGCCGATTGGTGAAAGTCGCAGGAATGCGATTACCAATACTGTAGACAGTGCAAGTCCGGCTGTGGTAAGTGTTATGGCAACGAAAGTAATCACGCGGAGAAACGATCCCCGGGATGACTTTTTTCGTTATTTCTTTGGTCAGCAAATGCCACAAGAGAACACCAGTATGGGTTCAGGATTTATCATCAGTGATGATGGATTAGTGGTAACGAATCAACATGTGGTTGGTAAAACACCTGATGAAATAATGATCTCAACAATTTATGGGGAAACCTACGAAGCCGAGTTAATTGGCAGTGATGAGCTGACAGATCTGGCGCTGCTTCGAATAAAGTCGAATAAAGCATTCCCTTTTGTGAAATTTAGTGACTCAGATGAAATTCTTGTCGGTGAATGGGCAATTGCTTTAGGGAACCCATTTGGTCTGTTCGAGGATGGACAGCCCACAGTAACGGTTGGCGTGGTGAGCGCAAAGAACAGGGATTTCCGGCCCGACCCGAACAATCCCCGCATTTATATTGATATGATTCAAACCGATGCTGCTATAAACCGGGGAAACTCAGGCGGCCCGCTGCTGAACAGTAATGGGGAAGTAATCGGTATAAATACGTTTATATATACCGGGGGGACCGGATCGGGATTTGTGGGATTAAGTTTTGCAATACCGAGCAACCGGATCAATAAAATTATTTCACAGCTGTTATCAAGTGGATCTGTAGTGCTGGATTATGATCCCGGAATGGAATTTACTTCCATGACGGAAAGTTTGGTGTACAGTTATCGCCTGCCGTATGTACAAGGCTTGCTCGTAACGAGTATCAATAAGGACGGGCCTGCGTATTCAAGTGGAATTATGCCGGGGGATATCATTCTGAAAATAGGTGATGAGCGCGTGGTGAGTGAAATGCATGCATGGGCACTGCTTCGGGAATATGAAGAGGGTGATCATATGATGATTGAACTTTTGCGCGACAATAATCACTATCAAACAGAAATGCACCTTCGGAAGAGCGTGAGGGTGAAATAAAGAAACCGCGGCCTGATTTATGACCGCGGCTTTGTTGCCCTTGATCTCTCACTAAAAATTTCTCCCGACTATTTATACTATCTTAATCAATAGTCACTTGTATGAACCCAAAAGAGTGAACTCCTTACACTTTTATTTTATTTATTTTTAAAATGGCTCCAGTGGCCTGAATTGGCAGATATTTTTCCTATTTTTACGCTATGATAGCTGAAAAAGAAAATCCACAACACACCGAATATTTATTAGAAGTCCCCGATGGTCAGCATACAGACATCCGGCTCGATGTATATATCACATCATTTATCCAGAATGCCACCCGTAATAAGGTGCAAAAAGCAATCAAGGATGGATATGTGGTGGTAAATGGCGAAAAAGAAAAATCCTCTTATATCATGCAGTCGGGTGATACAATTGAGATTAAGCTCCCCAAGCCACCCCCGCCCAAAGCCGTTCCAGAAAAAATGGATCTCGATATCGTTTATGAAGATGAACA
>PWFZ01000090.1 GCA_003555185.1 Balneolaceae bacterium
GTCAATGGAAGCTTCACTGACAAAAGGCAACTCAAGTGTATTTCGGTTATCAAGATTTACTAAATGGACAGGGTAACCAACTAAGGGGTTATCAGAATTCACATCTTCGTCTCTCTCTTTTGTAAGTAACAGCCACTTGCCGTCATTTGAGAATTCAGCAACGCGAATATTTTCAAATATCTCTTTTTCACCGCTCTCAGTATTCAACAAGGCCAGACCTCGTTTTGGCGCATCATTTTCAGCATTTTCCAACTCCAGAAAAGCCGGTTTTTGATATGCCGCCACCCACTTTTCATCTGATGATATTTGAGGGAATTCTCCACGCTCAATGCTATATCGAAGATCACGGCTTGTATGCTTTACCCGCACTTCTCCATCGCCACGTTCCGGCCAGACACCAAACGCCACCCAGTTTCCATTCTCCGACAATACGGGTTGATTGATGGCCTCAAACTGCATTACATCTTCAAAAGTAAGTGTCTCTTGTGCTGCAAGATCGGTAGTTCCACAGCCGGTTAGCAAGACAAAAAATAATATGAAAGTTGTTGTGTGTATCCGTAATCTCATGGCAAAGGGTTTGTGAAATTTATTTTTCAAGCTGAAAGGAACGAAAAATGCGTTATTCCTGCCAATTTATCGCCCTGATTTTCAATTATTTTACCTTAGCACCTATTCCATGCCAAAAAAAAAGAATTATACGTTTGATGAACTCAGAGACAGATTCGAAGGAGCTAAAACGGTAGTCCATGAATATGGAAGCCTCGCCGTGGATACTGTAAACTTCAAGCTCAACCCAGATACATGGAGCTGCACTGAAGTTTGCCAGCATCTCATTCGATTCAATGAGATGTACCTAACGGAGATCAGAAGTGCTGTAGAAAAGCGAAAAACAATACCCGTTTTCAAGAATAAGATCTCATTCGCACCAAAATGGACCGTAAAAAAGTTAGCACAGTTTATAGAACCGCCCTACAGATTTGGTGTCAAAACGCTCAAGCCAATGCAACCCTCCAACATCGAACTGTCAGCGGCAGAAACGTTCATGCGACTCATAGAAATTAATGAAGAGATTGTAACTCTGATCAACAAGGCTGAAGAAGAACAATGGAATTTGAACAAAATTAAAGGAAATCACCCACTTTTTAAGCTTTACAGAATGTCACTCATTGATTATCTCGTATTTATTGATGCACATCAGCGCCGGCATTTTTGGCAAATTGAACAAATTTTAACCCGAATTCCGGAGTAAAAATCACTGTGCAAAGTCTCCCCTAATAAAGGGGAGATACAGAGGGGTGTTAGCTGGGTTTCGATACGAATTACAAATACTGATTCGACTAATGTATTTGACCAACATGTAGGACAAAATAAAGTTAATGCCTGATTTAAGTGGTGGATCAACATCCCCCTCAGTCCCCCCTTTTTAAGGGGGATTAAAATTTCCCCTTCAGACAATTAAAGCACCCTCACTTCCATCAGTTCATCCCAGTGCGTGGTGTATCGTTTACTCAGATGCTGCTGTTTCATCTGCCAGGGCTGATCAATTCCACTTCCCGCCACAGACATTGTACGTTTTCCGAACTTCGCATTAATTCCGTCCATGCTTTCCATTAGCGAATGCTGCTTTTTGGAGTAGTTATTACCCCCAAAAAGATCAGACTGAATCTCCTGTTGCGGAATTATCCCTGTAAGCATAACCCACGCCTTTTTATATGTCTTTCCCTTTTCGAACAGTTGTTCCACACATAAGCCTGCAATCTCTGAAAGTGTAGGCGTATCAGCTGTAGGATTTGGCAGAGCGATGTCCATCCCGAACTTATATCTTGCAGCCTGATTTTCATATTTATTGGTAACCAATACTACGCTTATGTTTGACGCCACACAGTACTGTGCTCTCAGCTTTTCAGCTGCCCGACTCGCAAATGCCGAAACAGCTTCTTTCAAATCACACAATTCCGTTACCGGCTTACCAAATGATCTCGAGCTTAGAATTCCTTTTCGTGGTTCTGTAGTTTCATCTACTCTCAGGCATGGCGTTCCACGAAGCTCTATCACTGTTCGTAAACCGGTGACTTTCATCTCTTTTCTGATCCAGGAATCAGCCTGACAACTCAGCTCCCATGCGGTATTAATTCCATACTTGTTTAAATTTGCTGAGTAATTTTTCCCTACGCCCCAGATATCTGAAACCGGTGTCTGCCGAAGTAATTTCTCAACAGCAATTTGACTATCCAAAACCCAAACACCTTCTCTTTCCGGGTCAGATTTAGCGGCTTCATTTGCAATTTTTGCCAGCGTCTTGGTGGGTGCAATTCCTACCGATACCGGCATTCCTGTCCATTGCAGCACTCTCTGCCGGAGTTCCATCCCATAGCGATGAAAGGTTGGTATTACTCGGTTAGAAAGTTCTGCAAATGCTTCATCAATACTGTAAACCTCAATGTTTGGAGTTAGTGATCGTAAAGACTCCATCACACGATTCGACATATCTCCATATAGCGCGTAATTCGAAGACCGTACAGCTATCTGTTTTTGATGAATCAGCGGTCGAATTTTAAATTCGGGAACACCCATTTCCACTCCCATCTCTTTCGCCTCTTTTGATCGGGCAATCACGCATCCATCATTATTTGATAAAATAACCAACGGACGGTTTTTCAGAGTCGGATCGAACACCCTCTCGCAGGAGGCGTAAAAATTATTACAATCAATAAGGGCGTAAGCTGTAGACATAGTTATTGCAGGTCAATCGTTGATGAGTGTATAGAAGTAACTTTCGAAGCTGTCTAAAAAGAGTTCCTGAAAACGGCGGGAGATGCCGGCTCGGGGGCCGGCATGACATATAATTTTATTGTTTCTAAGTCCCTTTACGAGACAGCTTCTGACGAGTTCATATCTCGATTACAGGCATGAATGAATTATATGAGAAACAACGCCCCAAATAGCCGTATCGGAATGGAGATCATTATCTAACTGAACCATAGATCCGTCACCTCTCTCGAGTGACCACTCCTTCCGGCTGTTCCATAACCTGCAAAGTTGCAACTCGCCATCCAGCTCCACAACAACCAGTACGTTGTGTCTGTAGGCAAGTGAGCGATCAATCACCAGCAAATCTCCATCGTTCACCCCTAACCGTCTGTTTTCGTCTCCTTTAATTCGCGAAAAAAAAGTAGATGTTGGCCTCTGCACAATATGATCATGCAGATTCAGCCGAGCTTCCATGTGATCGGTCGCCGGAGACGGAAAACCGGTCTCCCTGTTTCTTTGAATATTGAGCGAAAGGGTTTCGGTTGGTTTTGTTTGATAAGTCTCAGCAATCATAATATCCTCCATTTAATTATATGTGTAATATATGTTAGAGGATTCTAAATACAAACTATTTATTAATCACATAATCAGTTTGTGAAAGGACTGATTGTCATAAGCTTAGGAAGAATTCTTCCATTTCAAACCGGACACATGTGCGATTCATTTTTTTCTACACGCTGTAATATGTTCTAACACATGAAATTTTATTAACCATCTCTCATTTCGCGCTGACGCATCGGCATTCTGTCAATCACAGAAAATAGCTCATCCGGAGCAATCACATCAATTGAACGCAACTTTTCGCCACCATCTTTTCCAATCAGTAAAATGGAAAACTGCTCATCAGTAATATCAAATTGATCCCTAAGATTTTTTGCGGATTCATCAGTAATCGGGAGTTCACCCACTTTAGATTTACCTCTATTTACCACTGTTACAATTTTCAAATCACGATCATCAATACCATCACCGGTCGGGTAAATCAAGGATTTCTGTTCGCTAAACCGGGCGTCAGATTCATCAGGTCCAAAAATTAAAACAACCCTGTTTTCCCATCGATAATCAGCCAATGAAAATTTTACTTCCGATTTTCCCTGTGCTGAAAGAGATTGAAACCCAAAAATGATGATTGAAGCCGTAATAAGTGATTTCATGATTGGCTTGGTTTTGCTGTATCTTAATACAGATAAAATTTTTGATGATAAAAACGTTCTATGTCGATACTATTCGTTGCCCAACATCGGGAAATGTCTCCTTTTAAATCTGCTATTGAGAAGCTGGACTCTAACATGGATGTAGAGATATGGCCGAATGTTGAGAAGCCGGAACGGGTACAATTTGCTGTTGCCTGGAATCACCCGAAAAACGTGTTCAATTCATTCCCAAACTTGCAGGTCATCTCCTCTCTTGGCGCCGGGGTTGACCATCTATTTGCAGATGCGACCATTCCTGAACATATACGATTTACAAGAGTGGTAGCTCCTTCATTGTCCGATCAAATGTGTGATTACGTGCTAGGTTCGGTGTTGAATATTCTGCAAAGAACAGAAACCTACTACGATCAGCAGAAGCAGGCTGAGTGGCTCCCTCAAAAAGCATATCGCAAAAAAGAGTTAACTGTTGGCGTGATGGGACTCGGAGCCATTGGAAAAAAAGTAGCTGAAAGATTGGTCTTAAATGGATTTACTGTGGCGGGATGGTCAACCAGTAAAAAAGTGATTGATGGAGTTCAAACGTACTCAGCAGATGAACTGAATGAATTTTTATCGCAAACCAATATCCTGGTCTGCCTGCTGCCATTAACAGAGAGAACAGAGGACATCTTAGACCTCGACTTATTCAAAAAACTCAAAAACCCGGCATTTCTCATTAATGTAGCCCGCGGTGAACATCTGGTTGAGGAGGATCTGATTTACTCGCTCGATACTGATTTAATACAACATGCACTTTTGGATGTATTTTCTAAGGAACCTCTGCCGGAGTCACATCCTTTCTGGGGTCGTGACAAAATCACAATCACCCCGCATATTGCATCCGTCACCGATCCCGATGAAGTTGCCAGTCTACTTTTAGACAATTATAAACGATTACTATCCGGTATGGATTTAATGCACGAGGCAGATCGCAAAAAAGAATATTAACCCGGATTATTCATCAAGAAATTTAGATGTGAACAAGGCGAAGTGAAAATGGTGACGGAAGGGTACTTATGTACCCTGAGTAAGCCATTTGCACTTGAACGCAGTGCACATTAAAATTTCGACGAAAATATCTACACCCAAATTTGAGCTATAAAAGCAATTACGTAAATATATGAATTCAAAACTTTAAGTCTCTCCTGTACAATTAATCATGAATAATTCGGGTTAAACAACTATTGATGACTTCATTAGTTTATAATTATCCATTCCAATATTAACCGCTAACTAATAAAATTAGCATGAAAAGTTATCTTTTCCTCTTTTTGCTAATAACCA
>PWFZ01000020.1 GCA_003555185.1 Balneolaceae bacterium
GATGGATTGGTTCGTCTAACAGAAGTATTGGATAGTGGAAAACCAATTTCCATGCCCGTTGGCGAAGATATTCGTGGCAGACTGTTTAATGTAGTGGGCGAGGCTATTGATGGTATCAAACAACCGGAAGGAAAGGAGAGATATCCTATTCACCGTCCGGCACCGAAATTCGAAGATCTTGCAACAAGTACAGAGATTCTTGAAACAGGAATTAAGGTTATTGACCTTTTATGTCCTTACGCAAAGGGTGGAAAAATTGGACTCTTTGGTGGAGCCGGTGTTGGAAAAACAGTTCTTATTCAGGAGCTGATCAACAATATTGCAAAGCAGCACGGTGGTCTTTCCGTGTTTGCCGGTGTTGGAGAAAGAACCCGAGAAGGAAATGACCTTCTTCGTGAGTTTATCGAATCAGGTGTTATTAACTATGGTGATGACTTTAAGCACGCTATGGAAGCCGGCGAATGGGATCTTTCAAAAGTAGATGAAGACGTACTGAAAACATCTCAGGCAACTCTTGTGTTTGGTCAGATGAACGAACCACCGGGTGCACGTGCACGTGTTGCATTGTCCGGATTAACTGTTGCTGAATACTTCCGCGATAAGGTTTCTCCCGATATTCTTCTCTTTATTGATAACATTTTCCGATTTACACAGGCAGGATCTGAAGTATCTGCACTTCTTGGACGTATGCCATCGGCTGTAGGTTATCAGCCAACACTGGCAACCGAAATGGGTGACCTTCAGGAGCGAATTACTTCTACCAAGGACGGATCTATTACTTCAGTACAGGCTATTTACGTACCTGCTGATGACTTGACTGATCCGGCACCTGCAACAACATTTGCTCACCTGGATGCAACTACTGTATTGAGTCGTGCACTTACACAGATCGGTATTTATCCTGCTGTGGATCCATTGGATTCAACATCACGAATTAACGATCCTAAAGTGGTGGGCGAAGAGCATTACAAATGTGCTCAGGATGTTAAAGAGCTTCTTCAGCAGTACAAAGATCTGCAAGATATTATTGCAATTCTAGGTATGGATGAACTATCAGACGAAGATAAGCTGGTTGTTTCTCGTGCACGTCGTGTGCAGCGATTCCTCAGTCAGCCATTCTTCGTAGCTGAGCAGTTTACCGGTCAGACCGGAGAATACGTGCAGATTGCTGATACCATTAAAGGGTTTAAAATGATTTTGGAAGGGGAGCTGGATCACCTGCCCGAAAATGCATTTCACCTTGTGGGTACTATCGAGCAAGCCATCGAAAAAGGAGCAAAGCTAACAGCTGAAGCGTAATTAACAATATCATGGCAAAAACTTTTCACGCACAATTATTAACGCCCAACGGTTCAGAGTTTGATGGAAACATCATCGGTATTAAAGTACCCGGAACCGAGGGTAAATTTGAAATGCTTTACAATCACGCGCCTATTATTTCAACCCTTACTTACGGTAAAGTTGAAATACATACAGCCGAAGATAAAATCATAACGTTTGCGGTAAGTGGCGGATTTGTTGAAATGAACGACAATGATGTTACCCTGCTGGCAGAGGAGGCTATTGAAGCCGAAAAGATTGATATAGGCAAAGCAAAAGAGGAGCTGGATAAAGCTAAAAAAGCACTCCATGATAAGTTAAACGATCGTGCGGTTGCTGAAAGTGCAGTTAAAAGAGCTGATAACTTGATTAAAACTGCTCTCGGTAAATAGATTCAATTATCATTTAAAAAAACGCCCTGTTATGAATAATGACAGGGCGTTTTTTATTTAAAATAAGAAATCTTCCGCCAGCTGGCGGAGAGATTTAGAGGACTGACTGCCGAAGTCTCAGCGCAGGCAGGGGGGTGTTCATTGGATTTTTCCAAGCTCTGATAAACATCCGCGAAGCATGGCTTCGCAACAACAACGCTCGGATTTAGTCATTAAGGATTCATTTTCTAAGGCTGAACCAATTATATATAGCAGAGATCCTTTTTTATTCCCCCTTTGTTAAGGGGGACTTGTACTTTCAAGATTAACAATCGAACCCAAGCTACAAGTTACTACAACTTCTGATTTATCTTCTTTTAACCCGATGTTCATTTTATAGATAAGCATACTTTTCTATTTTGAGCAACTCAATCTTTAACTCTGATTACAAATCATGCTCCATCGTTTTTTATTTCTTCTCATTCTCACCTTGGTTTTACTCGGCTGCCAGAACGAACAATTTGATCTTATTATTACCAATGGCATTATTTATGATGGGTCCGGTGATGAACCTATTGCTACAGATATTGGCATCATTGACGATCGTATTGTTAAAGTGGGTACCATCAGAAATAAAACAGGAGCAGATGAAGTTTTAGATGCTAAAGGCCAGGCCGTTGCGCCGGGTTTCATTAATATGCTTAGCTGGGGTGCCGGTTCGTTAGCAAATGATGGAAGGTCAATGAGCGGAATCAAACAAGGCGTCACCTTAGAACTTTTTGGTGAAGGAACCTCCCCGGGACCACTTAACCCCGAAATGCAGCAAAGCCGCTGGGGAGATAATGAGGACGATTACAATTGGCGGACTCTTGGAGAATCTCTGCAGTGGATGGAAGAAAATGGAATCTCAACCAATGTGGGATCTTTTATTGGGGCAACAACGCTGCGCATCCATGAAGTGGGCCGCAGTGATCGTGAACCTACTGATGAAGAGATGCAGAATATGAGAGGTTTAGTCCGCGAGGCTATGGAGGAGGGCGCGATGGGACTAGGTACATCGCTCATTTATGCACCGGCATTTTATGCTTCCACAGAAGAATTGATTGAACTATCAAAAGTGGTTGCCGAATACAACGGAATGTACATTTCACACATACGTAGCGAAGGGAATCGTTTTGTAGAGTCGGTTGATGAACTCTTAAAGATTGGGAAGGAAGCCGGACTGCATGCAGAAATCCATCACCTGAAAGCCGCCGGTAAAGATAACTGGCATAAACTCGATGAGGTTATCGACCGTGTTGAAAGTGCCCGCGCAGAGGGACAGCCCGTAACTGCAAACATGTATACCTATGAAGCAGCGTCTACCAGTCTTGCCGCAATTTTCCCGCCATGGACACAGGATGGCGGCCACGAGCGGTGGATCGAACGGCTTAAGGATCCTGAAACAAGAGCACAGATTGTGGAAGAAATTAATACACCGTCAGACGATTGGGAGAATTTTTATCTGATGTCGGGTGGCGGTGAGAATATTATTGTTGTGGGTTTCCGGTCAGATGAATTGCAACAATACGTTGGCATGACTCTTAGCGAAATTGCTGAGAAACGGGGTAAGGATGAAGTTGAAACAGCCGTTGATTTGACAATCGAAGACAACAACCGAATTGGCTCCATCTATTATTTGATGAGTGAGGAAAATGTTGAGCGTCAGGTTCAGCTTCCGTGGATGAGTTTCGGGTCAGATGGAGGAACATTTGCCGCTGAAGGAGATATTTTAAACAGGTTAATGCATCCGCGCGCCTGGGGAAATTTTGCCCGATTGTTTGCTAAGTATGTCCGTGATCTTGAGCTGCTCTCCGTCGAGGAAGCTGTCCATCGCTTAACCGGGCTTCCCGCCACGAACCTTAAACTATATAACCGCGGCTTTATTAAAGAGGGTTACTATGCTGACCTGGTTATATTCAGACCCGAAACCATTCAGGATCATGCCACTTTCGATGAACCCCACCAATACGCTACGGGTGTTGATCATGTTTTTGTTAATGGAATTCAGGTGCTCAAAAATGGTGAGCACACCGGTAATTATGGCGGAAGGTTTGTAAAAGGCCCGGGCTTCCCACGCGATTGAATAACCTTTGATTAAACGAACCTACTCATTTTGATTTGAGTAGGTAAGTTCTTCCATATCAAATATTGTAAATGAAGCACTTCTGGACGTTTTCTCCCCTGTTTCTTTATCTGTTGCTTCTAATACCAACGTGTATTTCCCGGGGTCAAGTTCTCTCGTCACGACTTCTATAATATTATGTGATCTATCATCATTCAATTCATTGGATATCCCCAAAGTGAAATGTGTACTGCTTCCGCCAAAAAGATCTCGTATAGCTGATCTGTCTGAGTCAATTCTTACATCAATATCATAGTTTGATGTACCGTTACTATCTTTAGTTAAATTATAAAGTTCATACCGGACAAACATACGAGAGCTCGGCACAAATTCATGATTTTTAGGAATATAGAAGGGAATAAAATCAGTTGGGGCAGGTTCCTCATCTTCATTTACATATCCCAACATCAAATCACTAAAAACGAAATCTTCTCCTGTATCGGTTAACGGCGAATAATTTTCGATTTCTTTATTCGATAGTGCAAGCAACCCTTTATTGTTAGTCCATTTATTTTCAGACTCCATCTCAAGAATTGCATCAGATAGCTCAAAGTTTAATCGATATCTATAGCTTTCTTTCGGTTGATAAATGAAATAATCTAAATGAGGTAAATAGTTTCCGTCAGCCCCCTCATTAAATGATATTGGAGAATTGTTAATAAGCTTTTCTTCAACAGAGTTTAATTCATCTAAAATTGTAAATACGGCTCTTGCCTGAAAACGATTATTAGACTCTTCAAGATTGTCACGAGCCATATTAAGTGCAACTAGCCCGTACGGATTTACATAGCTCATCAGCACGTTGTATTGCTCATTATTTTCATCTAAAAACCGGTATTGTTTATGCACCTGTTCTATACTCCGAACAGAATTTTCCACACTGGATATGGATTCAGGTGCCAATCTGTATAATGAGCGAGATGCACTTACAGCTCTAATGCTTTGTAGACTTGAGTTTTGGATTCGATTCAGCTCAAGA
Source organism: Balneolaceae bacterium (assembly GCA_003555185.1). GTDB lineage: Bacteria > Bacteroidota > Rhodothermia > Balneolales > Balneolaceae > SW132. Next base: position 4,835 of record PWFZ01000020.1, read on the forward strand.
GCCGATAACTCAGCAGACATTATTCGATGTTCCATCTCGAAAAATTGATCACTAAAAAGCGGATCAAGATCGGCAAGGCGCCTGTATAATTTACGAATTAAACTTGAACGTGCATCTGCCACTCCAATTAATGCCAATCCACGAACTCCTACATTCGGTATTAATTCTACCGGGGAGGTTAACTGGTTAAATCCGCCTACATCACCATCTCTTCCGAAAAAGAATGGAATTTCATCTTCTCTGCCTGTTTCAATACTGTAAATCCAGATAATAAGATCCGAATCTACACTTACTCGCGCATTTTGGCTTGATGCCCGCCTCATTGCTGTGCCCGAAAATTCATCCACGATATAACCAAGATTTTGTAAGATTCTGTCGGGCTCTCCATATTTCACAAATACTTCGCCTCGTGGATCTGTGCCGTAAACTGATAAGC
>PWFZ01000112.1 GCA_003555185.1 Balneolaceae bacterium
CAGGACGAGGGTTATGAAATTCGTATCTTGCTGCCAAAATTTGGCACAATCAACGATCGCAGAAATCGTTTACACGAAGTTATACGTCTCTCCGGAATAGAAGTTGAGGTGGGAGAGAACATTGACACGATGAAGATCAAAGTCGCCAGTATTCCCAATGCAAAACTTCAGGTTTATTTTCTTGATAACGATAAGCACTTCAAGAGAAAGGCCATGTTCACTAATCCGAAAACTGACAAATTTTACGCTGATAACGACGAACGACTGGCCTTCTACAATAAAGGAGTACTGGAAACTGTTATCAGTCTCGGGTGGGAACCAGACATTATCCATTGCCATGATTGGCCGGCAGGATTAATTCCGCTTTTAATGAAAGAAAAATATAAAGATGAAGCCGTGTTTAAAAACACACAGATTGTTTACAACCTTCATCACCCCGAAAATAAAGGTCATTTTGATAACGACAATATTTTAAAACTTTTAGGCTTACCTGATAGTGTAAATATTGATGAATTAACAGATGATGGAAAAGTGGATCTCTTAAAGTTAGGGCTCAAATACAGCGACCATGTAGTTACCGGCAACCATTTAAGTGATCAGTTTGACGATCTTTTCAAAGAATTAAATATTAAACCTACTAAAATTCAGGGCTCGCCCGAAGATGTATCACAAAAATTCTCAGACTACTACCGGACAATCACCGGAAACGATGAATAAAAATTCTACAGAACAACACGCACCTCCTTTCCATTTTATTTCTAATAGTGTAAAAAAAGGCAGCCGATCTTTAATCGCTGCCTTTCTGTTTCTTCCTTTGGCTCTAAGCAGTATATCTTGCGAGGATTCAGGCATGGTGGGAAGCGGTATAGACACTGACGACGAAAAGATAACCACGACTGAAATCGAAATCACTGATTTAGAAATTCTTTCAGGCAATGGATTTTCAGGGCAATTAGGAAGCTCCTCACTGGGTCAGGTAGAGGATCCGTTTTTTGGAGACCTCTTTTCAATCGCACTTTTGAAACCCTCTATTACTCTTGATCCGGATTTAGAAACGTTTGACGATGACTTCGAAATGAGGCTGCGGCTGGTATTCAATCCGTTAAAGTATGGAGATGAAACATCCGTTTCAGAGTACAATATTTACGAGGCCAATCAGCGCTGGAGAGGTCGTGAAATCACGTATAACACACCTATCTCTTTTGATGAGACCAACTTAATTGGTTCATTTAACGTAACTGATGAGACATCCGTAGATGTTGATTTAAACGAAGAATGGGTTAACAGATACCGTGATTTTTATAACAGCGAAGCAGCCGACAGGGATTCAGTCTATAATTTTGAATTTCCGGGGCTGGCAATCGTCCCCGCCAATCAAAATGAACGTATGGACTTTTTACGCCACCAACCTGCCTCCAGTGACACAGCAGGAGTGAGGATCACACGTTTTATCATTGAAAACGTAGAGGACACAGTTCAAATCGACATGCCACTCATGGATTGGGCTAGCTCTATGACGAGAAGCAATGCCCCGGAAAGTACAGATGAGTACTTTGTGCTTCACAACACGTTGGAAAACGTTCTGAAACTGACACTCGATATTGATGAAGATCAGTTTGTGGGGCAGGATATTATCAATGCTCAAATGGTATTTTATACTGATCCTGATGTAGAATCTACAACCCCAGTCAGTTTTAACAGGCCCAATCCAACACTACTTCGTGCGCATATTTTTGATACAGAACCGTTAGATGTTACGGCTGAAATTTTTACATCACAGGCCATCTCAAGCTCCACTAAAAACTCAGATGAAGGAGCTTATCAGGTAAATGTGACGAACAATCTGTTAAGCAATTTATATGGAGACAGAGACCTTTTACCCATTTATTTCTCTCTTCAGAACACCAATGGACTATTGTATTCTTCGCAGTTTATTAACGAAAATGGACCTGCAAACAGAACTCCACGATTAATTATTACTACAATAAATACTGAAAATTAGTATGATAGCACGCTCACTTATTTTAGCAGCTTTTTTATGTTCTCCATTCCTGGCATCTGCGCAGGATACAGGGCTTGCCAAAACAGGATCTTATTATTCAAGTATTGGATTTGGTGCGCCTGCCGATGCTTATTCATCCTATACAATGGGTATAGGTTTACCCGGAGTTTCTATATTCAGCCCATTTGCTCCAAGCACTACCAATCCTGCACATTGGGGTTTAATAGACTTTACTCAGGGACAGATTACAATGGGGCTTACAAACTTTGAAGCATCCGACAATTTTTCATCAGCAAGAAATTCACTCTTTGCTTTCGAAAATATCCAGATTGTTCTGCCATTGATGCGAAACAAATTAGGAGTTTCCGCTTCGTTTTCTCCCGTAACCAGAGCCAATTATTCAAGGATCGAAAGCGGAAGCTTTATGCCTACCGACTTTTTTGAAGAAGTTGAATATGCATCAAACGTAACAGGAACAGGTGGAATTAACAGGCTCGAGCTTGGCTTCGGATATAAAATTAATAACAATATAAGCCTTGGATATGCCGGTTCTATTTATCTGCTAAGTTTAGAGGAAAATGAGCTCATTGGTTTTTCAAACTTTCAATTTAACAGGCCATCTCCCGGAAATCCACCTGTAGACATCACATCCTCAACTACCGGAAATAGTTTTGGCAATCGTTTTGGTGTTTTCACCCGATTTTCAGGAGTTTTTTCTGAAAACGACCGTATTTCGTTCGGATCAACCTTGCATTTACCGGTAAGTATAGATGGAGATCGTTCAATTGAAACATTCAGAAGTGTTGATAATCGAACGACAAGGGTAGAGTTAAATGAAAATTCTCCCAACCGAAGTGGAAATATCACCTTCCCATTGGAATTTAATGCAGGCCTTACGTATCATTTAAATAGTTTACACAGTATAACATCAGAATTTCAGTTCCAAAACTGGGATGAAGCTGCTTTTACATACGACAATTCACAGCAACAATACTTTACAGACAGAACAAAAGTTGGTATGGGGTATCAATACCATCCATACATGCGAGAACAGGGCCAGCAAGGTTTTTTCTCCAATTTCAAATATAGCTTAGGGGCTACATATGATGATGGGTTTCTATCCATTGAAGACGAGGATATTGAAACTCTCATGCTTCATGCAGGGGTATCTATTCCATCTCAAAGAAGCCGATCTTCAATTGATTTAAGCTTTAATTACGGAATTCGGGGAACAGAATCGAGCAATCTGGTTAAAGAGAATATATGGGGGTTTAAATTATCCTTAAACCTTGCCGAACTCATGTTTTTGCAACAAAGATTTCAATAGAACATTTTTTGTTGCGTTTTGTATTAAAAACCAAGCCAATAGCATTATGAAAAAATACATAGCCTTACTTGTACTTATCACAGGATTATCTACAACGATAAATGCCCAAAGCGAACCTCCCTATGGAATGAGCGAAATTGCGGCCTACTCTATCTTTTATGATAACTTTAGAACAGGCGATTATGAGATGGCTCTTCAGTTTGGCAAATGGATGCTTGAAGCAAAACCACGTGAAATTGCAGGTGCTACCAGATTTTCACTCGACCGTCAGTACGAAAGAATGATTGACGTGTATATAGGATTGGCTAAAGAGCAGTCAGACCCATCTGAAAAATCTAAGTATTTGGATCAGGCATTGAGCCTTTATGATGAAGCTTTTGAAACCTTTACAGAGGAAGAAATTGATTATTTCCAGTGGAATTACAGAAAAGGGCGTTTCTACCAAGAACATTCCAATGAAATCAGTAATGGTATGGACAAAGCTTACGAGCAATATAAAATAGCTTTTGAAATGGACCCATTGCGATTATCAGAAGCCGGCGATGGATATTTTGTACGTCTGCTTTTAGATAATCACGTAAATAATAATGAGCGTGAAGAAGCTCTTGCGATGATTGATGTACTTGAACCCATAGGTGGGCCTGAAGTGCAAAAGGCAATAAGTGATGCAAGAGATAAAATCTTTGATTCTCCGGAAGAGAGAATCACCTTTTTAGAATCCAGATTGGCTAATACTCCGGATGACCTGGATCTTCTCAATGAATTAGCTACACTCTATGAGCGACAAGGCGACAGAGCCAAAGCCATTGAGACAGCTGAGAAGCTATATGAATTAGACCCCTCGTTTGAGAATACCCGGAAACTTGCAGATTATGCTAAATCAGATGCACAGTATGAATTTGCATTACGGTACCTTAAAGAAGCCTTGGATAAAACTGATAACCAGCGACAGAAAAGAAATATCTCTCTGGAGATAGCGGAAACATATCAAAATATGGATCAGTTTGAGTCCGCACGTTCTTTCGCAAGGGAAGCAATTAATATTGATCCAAACTGGGGTGAGCCTTACATAAGAATTGCCTCAATTTATGCTCAAACGATTTCAAGGTGTACACGAAACAGAACAATTGACCGAGATGACAGATCTGTTTATTGGTTGGTAATGGATTATTATGACAAAGCCGCCAATCTGGATTCATCAGTCGCAAATAGCGCAAGGCGTCAGGCTCAATCATACAAACCTGTATTACCCACTGCGGAAGACAAATTTTTCAGAGGATGGGAAACCGGTGATAAAATCATGATTGACGGAAATATCAATTCCTGTTATTCATGGATCAACGAAGAAACAACTGTAAGATAACGACTTTTTATCACCCAATTCCTTTCCTATATTCAGGAGTAAAGCAGTGCTACATTGCTGCTTTATTCCAATCTATTTTATCTCACATCTTTTATCAGAATAAGATTCCTAAATTTTCAGCAAATCCTGAACGTTCGGGGTTTTTTAAATTATCAATTATAATATCGATGCATGGCACGTTCCCAAAAAAGTAAAGGGCGTAACTACAAGAAAAAGGGCACCAAGAAAGGGAAGAGCAATAAAAACAATGTTTTTGTTCCTCAATTTCATCAAAATCAACAGACCCGAATTGGAGGCCGTTACAGTGGAGTCCTTGAAATAAATACAAAGAATTACGGATTTATAAGGAAACTGGATTTTGAATTTGGTCAGAGTCAGGGAGATCCTTTTTTAAAGCCGGATGAAGTAAAGCACCACGATTTACGTTCGGGGCTTATTCTGGAAGGTGAGTTTGAAGAAGATCAAAGTGGAAATCGCCATGTTCACTCTATCGAAAAAATAAACGGTAACCCCCCTGAAGTTTGGCAAAAAGTAAACCGGTTTGAGCTGCAAACCCCCATCATGCCAAATGAGCAA
>PWFZ01000290.1 GCA_003555185.1 Balneolaceae bacterium
AATGCGCTGTGTTCGCTCATCATGTTCGTTGAATATTGCACCACCTGCGAAAGGTGACCATAGCATAGGTGAAGCGCCAATCCGCTGGGCCTGATCAAAGGTACCATCAAAAACCGGATCGAGCCTGTGAAGTGAAAATTCCACCTGATTTGTGACGATGGGTACATCAAGCCGGCTCTGCAGCAGATCAACCTGAGAAGGTGTGAAGTTAGAAACGCCAACATGTTTTATTTTCCCCTGCTCGATTAAACTCATAAATGCATCAGCAGTGGCCCCTGCATCCATCAGCGGGTCAGGACGGTGAAGAAGCACCACGTCCAATACATCTGCGTGCAGATTTTTCAGCGATCGTTCTACCGACTCGATAATATGTGCGGGAGTTGTATTATAGTGATTGATGGAATTCTCCGGACGATTTTCGCTTACCAGGCAAATATCACATTTGCTGACAAGTTCAATTTCATTAAGCAGTGACGGTTTTTGTTTAATGGCATTGCCAAACAACTCCTCATTCCGGTACATGCCGTAAATATCGGCGTGATCGAAGGTCGTTATACCGAGCTCAACACAGTGCTCAATCCACTCTATGGTTTGATCAGTGGTTAAATTCCATTGATCCATTCTCCACATTCCAGCTGCAAGTTTGGAAAATTCGGGTCCGTTGATGTGTACTTTTTGTCTATCCAATCGGTTCATTTTTTTCTTTGAGATTCGAATGTAAATATTTTGACATACTTTTTATACATTTAGAATATATGATGGAACAATTTCAAGTAAAATCAATCATATACCTATAGCACATATACAAATGACTACTTTATATAGGTGCTTCTCAAATCTTGACAATGGAACTTATAAAGTATTATTCGCGTTATACTTATGCTGATATCTTTTAAAACTTGACATCAGGTAAATAAGTCCCATTTTAATAGCTCTAATTTAATCTTTATTTACCATGGCTGAAGAATCTATAGAAGAACTCGAAGAAAAGCTTGAGGAGATGATTGAAAATCCGACCAAGCACCAAATAAAAGCAATGCGTAATGCCCGTGAGCGAGCCTGTATCGACGCGATGAAATCATCGACGTCGAAAAACCCGCATAATAAAGGGTCCGACTTAGCTGCTCTCTGGGATTATATTTATGAAGAGTACTACGAAATGCAGTAAAGCTACAATGTCAGGGTACAATTACGCTCAGCACCTGAGAATGTACGCTGATTTTCAGGTCGCGAATATCACTCCCTAGATGCTCACCATCTCCGTGAACACTTACTGATGATTGTGAGCATATGTTTACCCGGATGCATTTTACTGAACTTGCTGTTTCCAAACCTTTGGGAATTCCTTTTTTAAATTTCGGTATATAATACAGCAGCTTAAGTAGCGGTGTGGGAGTGATAACGAGCAAATCAATCAATCCATCATCAATTTCTGCATCAGGACCTACCACAAACGATCCTCCCTCAACTGACCCATTGCAGGCGGTAATCATTAATCGTTGCCCACCGGATAGTTCACCATCAATCGAAATATCCATGTGGCACCCTTTAAATGTAAACGACGCCATTAAAGCCCCTAAGTGATAGCCCAACTTTCCAATATACTTCTTAAGCCGAGTGTTATATGAATTTGCCAGCCCATCAAGACCAATTCCCAAAGTATTTACACACCATCTGTCGACATCACCGGCGCATTGTATAAGATCAATTTTCCGTGTTTTTTTTGCCTTGATAATATCTAGACATTTATTCAAGTCGCTTGGCAAATGAACAGCTTTAGCAAAATCATTACCACTACCCATTGGAATAAGACCCATTATTATATTTTTATGCAGCGCTCGGTTAATAGCATTATGCATTGTTCCATCTCCACCACATGCTACCACTATATCATAGTTTTGATAATCTTCCGATTTCAAATCTACAGCTGATCCTTGCTCTCCAGTCAGGTGTATGTCATAGTGGTTCCACCGCAGTTCAGCCTCTTTTTTTAGCCACTCAGTTTTTTTGCCCGCGCGGCCGCCTTGTGCTTTTGTGTTCAGAATAAAGCAGACCCGATCATCACTTTTTATCATTAATACGTTGGGTCCATTCTTTTAAGGTTAAGGTTGGTTTTCCTAAATCACTCCAGGTAGTTGAGGCTTCGAACGTTTCGCCGTAATTATTGATGGCATTTATAATTTGGAACTGAAAATCTATCTCTGCAAAGAACGGTTTAATGAGTTTAAATATCCACATTGGAGCTTTCATTTTTTTAAGAGATCCATTCGGGTAATGTTCAATAAAAACATCTGCCGCATCCTCCATATTCATCGGTTCTAAACCCTGTACGGTATACTCTCTATTTTCGGTATGTTCTTGCCGAAAAGCCTCAGCTACCTGCATTCCGTAATCTTCTGCGCTAATCCACCAGCTTTTTGTCACCTGATTACCGGCAAGCATCACACGATTGCCCTTAAGCTGCAACTCTGTCAAATTTTGAAAAAAGTTCGACGGACAAAAAATGGTAACCGGAATTCCAGATTCAAGAAGCAATTTACAGGCTTCCCGTTTTACATTAAAAACCCACCAATCGCTTTCAGTATAGTCTTTTACGAGGGAAGACAAATATCCAATCCTCTTTATGTTCGCCTTTTTTGCCGCAGAGATGATATTTTTCACACCATCAATTTCAATCTTAAAATCGCTCTTTTTCTCATTGGGAGCTGTGCTTAAACTGATATACAAATAATCTGCATCACCGATTGCTGATCGTATGCTTTCAGCAGATTTCACATCCCCTTTCACAAAATGAAAACCTGAACCTATTAACGTTTTAGCACGACTGATATCGCGAACGACTGCCGAAACAGAATACCCTTCTTGTTTTAAAATCTTTGCAACCGGCTTGCCAAGCATGCCGGTTGCGCCAATTACGGCGATAGTGCGGATAGTTCTCATATAAGAATGATTAATTCTAATAATTTTCGAAGGTGGAGTTAGTTCACATACATGCTTATGGCAATGGCGCGATTTTTATTTGATCATCCATTTTCAACCCTGTTGTCTTCACTGCACTTTCGTGATTCCGTACTAACAGAATATGATCATCGGCAGTAGGAAAGGCCACCCATTCTCCTTGTTCTACATCACCATAAGACGTTCCATAAAAAACGTTTCGTTGTTGTCCATCAAATTCAATCAAGAAAGTCTCACCTTGCAAAATTCCAAATTGTGTCAGTTCATTAGGATGAAAGCCAAGCTTGGCATTTCCAAAAAAAGGATCAATATCAGTTACAGTATTTGTGAGCATATTACTGCCAAACGATGTACCGGTTTCTCTTTCCGGAACCGTGCGTGTCCCATCAGTTATCGGAATTATTTCACCCGTTTTAATCCAATTATTTATTGCTTTAAAAGCGTCGAGTCTTTCCAGCCAGTTTACATTTACGTGTCCGGGCCGTCTTAATGGGCGCAGGGCGGGGATTACATCAGCATTTACTGAGATGGCCGTATAGGCAATCGGCCCGTCTAACTCGGTAAGGTTACTCATTAAAAGGACAGGTATTTTTGGTGTGCCTCGTAGAAAGGAGTCGGCTGATTCATCTTCAAGATCTATAAATGCTCCTTTTGCAATCACTCCATCGGCAAGATTAGGCTCAAGTTCAGCAATTCGCAAAAGCAATGAACCTGCGGTGGATTCCCCCTCCATCACAACCCGCCTGATGGGACCTATATTATTATTGATCCAGTCAGACAAAATTCGTAGTGCACGAATGTGAGCCTCATTGTTTACCCCATTTTCATAAAATGCAGTCCGTGCAATGACCCATCCCATATCCAAAAGCTCTCGATAAAATGGGTCTTCTAAATTCAGGTTTGCAGTATGAGGTGCATCGGCAGGACGCCAGCCATGAACATGGAAAAACACCTTTCCACCTGACCACCCATCAGGTACCGCTACTTTATATGGCGCACCATTAAGGCCACCCTCGTAAAGAGCATACCCATTATTTTCTGATTGTGCTGTGGATTCTTCCGGTAAAAACAGAAAGAATATTGAGAAAATACAGAGTGCGTATAGTATTCGCCTATAAGAAAAGGTGTGGTGCAGGGCTACTGTTGATGTTTTCATAACAACTGGCTTCATATTAGGTGTGAAAACGAATATACTGCTTTACATTCGTTTTTATCTAAAAAGCTTGCTACAGCAATTGGTTTTATATCAACAACTTATAAATGATAACGTATTTACAGAGCTGAATTACGTTGCCATTCTGTCGAGGTTATTGATAAGATGATGCAGGTGTGATTCAAGTACATCATAGGGGCGGTATCCACGGGTCATTATGCTCATTTCATCGCCGATTTTCAATAAAAGAGTAGGAAAGCCGGTAGCGCCGGCTTTTTTACACCAGTCAAATTCCTCAAGCATTTGTTTCTTTAACTCCTCGCTTTCCCACTGTTTTTTGAATGACTTTTTATCTACTTCGTAATCATTCAAAAGCTTATCGTAAGTCTCCCAGTCATTCAGGCTTTTACCCTCTTTAAACAAAGTAAGGTGTAGATCCCCGGCGAATCGAAGTGCATTTTCGGGTGATAACTTATTCATAGCTAACTGTGCCAGGCAGGGGGGAATGGAATTGTATAGATAACGACCTTTTTCGACGAGTAATTTAAAATTTTGGCCAAACTTTATTCCGGTTGTTTTTTCAACCTGGCCCAAAGAATCCTTGATATACCCATACCCTTCCGAGATAGTTTGAGCCCGATCACCTACGGCCAACCCCCCTGTCTTTACCTCTATATTTAATCTTTGATCAAAGCGTTTTGCCAGTTTTTCCATGATGGGATGAAATCCGTAGCACCAGCCACATAATGGGTCGTATACGTAAATAAGGGTAGGTTTAGTCATTATTATTATCAGGTTTTTTTACTTCAATTTTAATTTTCGGTACATCATCTGCAATTTCTGCACTCAATTCTGCTAAACGTTCACCCGCTTCTCGAATCGGTATAGATATGGCACTGGCACCTGCACGCTTCATTATTTCAGCTTCTTCTTCGCGCATAGTCAAGACATATATCAATCCTTCAAACCCTGATATCCGTAGCATGCGGGTTGCATTTTCCTTTACAGATTGATTTCCCATGGCAATCATTACAGATTTAATTTTGCTTAAATCTAAATTCGTCCACAAGTCTGTGTCTTGGATGTCGCCATATATAACTCTTCTTCCAGCCTCTAAATT
>PWFZ01000383.1 GCA_003555185.1 Balneolaceae bacterium
GATTTTTACCTATAATCGTGATTGTTGCATCGGGATATTGACCCAAAATTTTTGGAAAAATCTGATCCAGAAAGAAGTTAATACCATCATAGTTGGGCACGTACTTCATCATGCCAACAAATACCAGGGAGTAGGGTTTAGGGGTGGTTTTTGATGGGAGAAAATAATTTGCGTCTACTCCATTAGGGATCAGGTATTTTGGGACTCCCGGAAGTTCATCATCAAAAATAGTTATATCTCTCTCACTCGTCACAAAGAGAGCGTCTTGCTTATTGCAAACCTCTGTTTCTTCTTTATAAAATTTGTGGGATTCAATACGGTAATAAAGTTTCCGGAGCGGGTTTTTAACTTTAGCCATCCTCTTAAAGTTATCGTACTCTACATTATGAGAGTCGATAACTTTTATGGCATCACTATTATATCGATACATGGCCATTGGAGGAAATTCGCACTGAATGATCTCGAAAGATTCATCTTTAAATAATTGATCAAGTTTTTGCTGAAATGCTTCCGATCGCGTGCTTTGATGCCAATAGCTATGCGGAGTAAACAGCGACTTAATTTGAATCCATCGGGGTGACTTTCCAAGTGCGGGTGATGGAACAAAATGTGTTTTTCCGGCTAGCTGAGGAAAGCATTTAATCAGTTTCTTCTCGTCTTCGGGGGTGCTGAAACCTGCAACAGAAACATCGTGATGACTGCAAAGGTGATCCAGTATGTGATAGATTCGAAGCGACCCTCCAAACGTTGGATTCACAGGCGTATAGGGTATTACATATAGTACTTTCATAGCTGGTGATTTACTTGAAGTGAAAAATTAATTTTTTATGACTTGTGGAAATAAAGCTCTTGATCAGGTCCATTTCTTCTTCATTAAACGTTTTTAGCAAAAGTAATCCGGATATATAGAAACCACCTGCCAGAAGGAGTGTCAGCATCCAATAAAGGGATGTGTACATTATGATTAAAAGCACGGGAATGACCATTAACACGGTTGCTATAGCCGGTTTAAACAAATAGCTGATTTTGAAGGTTTTCAGGTAGCCTTTCGGCAGAAGTAATAATGCGGCCCCCATAACAAATACCTCCGTAGCAAGTGTTGCCACAGAGGCCCCAATTCCACCATTGGCAAACGCACTTTGGGTGTATGGGATCAGTAAATAGTTGATGGAGATATTGACAAAAATGGCTGCCAGACCTACAATGGCCCAGGCTCGTTGTCTGTTAGCGGCGCCCATTAAGGCACTTCCTAAAATTATATCGATGTATATAAAAGGTATGCTAACGGCGAAAATCTGTAGCACAATAACTGAGGGGCCGTACTCCTGAATACCCATAAAGAAGTGGATGATGGGCTCTGCAAATAGAAATATGACGGCAGCTGTGGGAATTCCGAGGATGACCATTAACCGTACGCTTTGGCCGATGGTTGTTTCTAATACGCCCTCTTTATTATTCCATAATTTAGAGAAAACAGGGAAAATAGCTGTTTTGTAAAGCAACGGGAGAACCATAACAATATCAAAAAACCGGAAAGCACCACCATACCATCCTGTTACTTCTTCAGTGGTTAAAGAGGCTAGCATCATGGCGTCGATACGATAGTAGATGACTGAGAAAAGTGAGAACAGGAAAAAAGGCATTCCTGACTGCATCAAAGAGAATATTTTTGGATCAAATTTGTAGTCAATACGTACAACCTTTCTGGAAAACCAGTAGATTACAATCAGATTTAGCAATGCGCCGACGGTCATTACAATGGCAACACCTATGGAATCCGCGCCGAGAAGCAGTGCTCCGACCGCAACGATAGCTACAAACATTTTTTCAACAATTTTCCCAATCGAAGGGTACTCCATTTGCTCAATTCCCTGAAAGTAGGCACTTAAAGCGCCTGTTCCGCCCTCCCAGAGTTTTGCGATTACCAAAATTAAAATTAGCAGGTTCACATGTTGTGAATAGCCTAAAAGGTTCGCGAAAAGGAGAATTAATCCAATGGATAACACCCACAAAACTATCCGGAGCATTATATAACTGCTTAAAATTTGAGCTCCTTTTTTCTCAGACCGGGCGACTTCTTTAGGGATCAGATAGTTCCCTCCAAAATCGATAAGGAGACCGAGCATCATTTTAATCGATAGTGCGAGATACAGCCGACCGAAATCCTCGGGGCCGAGATACCTTGGTAAAAAATAAAGAAGCAAGAAGCTGGAACCCCATGTTACTACCTGTGCACCAAACATCACCGATACGTTTTGCGCAATGGACTCCCCGATTTCACTGTTGGATGTTTTTTTACTCATCGGCATCCTCGGTAGGTTTGTCTTCTTGATTACGTCCGGTAATTTCTAATTGATTTATCACCGGCAGGAGTCCCATTAAGCAACCCAAATAAAGCATGCTTCTGTAATAGGTGAGCTGCAAATCATAATACGAGACCACCATTTGATTGATCACCGCAATAATAATGACCAGCGTAATTACTTTTAGATAGGGGTCTTTTAGCCGATTAAAAATTTGAGTTCCTTTGGCTACATAGCAGTTGAAAAAGAACCAAAAGGCAAAAAAACCAACAGACCCCATTTTTACAATAACCCAGTAAATTTGATTATGAGGGATATAATCGCGAAGTGTAAATCGGATATCTACTAAAGGGATTGGTTGATCGTACCTTTTCCCAAATCCTGTACCAACAACAGGGTTATTAACCACGGTTTGCGCTAAATTGTAATTTTCCAGATCTCTGTAGAGATTGGATGAGTAATCCCGGAACTGGGTCTCTAATTCCGGTTCTACGAAACCTGATTTAACCATCTGAACCGGTCTGCCAATTGATCCTGATACATTCCAAAAAGCTGCGCCGTACATCCCCAAAACAATTACTGCAGGCAGGAAATATTTCATGAACTGCATTTGTTTTAGAAAGGGAAGAATTACAATAAAAGCCGAGACGCTAACCATAAGAGATGCATAGGTTGCCCTGCGTTGTGCAACATAAAAACCCAGAAGAAGAATCAGCGAGAATATAATTATCCAGTTCCGTTGCTTATCTCCGGTTTTAAATAGAAGAAAGCCTAAAAACAGTACAAACAGTGTTACCATAAAGACGGGATCTTCGTGATTTGTGAGTACGTCGAAACCACCGGTACTAAATCCCATGCTTACAAACCTTTCAACTCCCTGAAATGCTTTAATAGTGATGCCTACAATCAAAACCCAGAAAAGGGTATATATCTGTTCTTTTGTATCAATAATTTGAGAAACAATGACGTACATCAAGCAGAAGTAAATCAGCGCGCGAACTTCCCACATTGCGATAAGCATGTCACCGCCGCCACGTATTCCATTTACAAAAGCACCAACAAGGCATACAAAGAAAAACAGGAAAGCCCCCCAAACAGTAATCGGTTTGTACAAGAAACTTCTTTTAATACTGGCGTGCAGAAAAAGAGCGAGAGTGATAAATGCAAGGTGTATTTCGAAAGGACTTATCATGCCTGCCTCAAAAAAGGGCACGTACGAAATTTCTTTGAGGTTGCTGAAGAATCTTACATCATGGGTAAAGGTGGGGAAGTTTGGAATTGAGTACTGCTCAAAAAGAATAACTGTAAACATGAACAGATAAAGACTATAATCAATCCGAAAAACACTAAGGAAAAGGGTGAGGGTGAGGTACATGATCCCCAAAACAAGGGGGATATTCCCATCAAACAGATAAAGGCCGCCTGTGAGCATAGATGCAAACAGAATGATCAACCAAAAGATGATTGAATTTTCGCGGTCTAGCCCAAGCGGAGATAACAGAAGTTTCTGGTATAACCAATCAGAAGCCGGGTAGTTGGTGGTATTCATTTTATTCCGGTTTTTATAGTTCGGGAGGCGCCATGGTAAACAACATCACCACGACATAAGCAACCAGAAGCACTGTGATAAAAAAGGTGGATAAATAGGGCAATCTGTCATTCACAGTGAATTTTGCTCTAAATATCACCATCAGGTGAAGAAATATAATGCCAAGTAAAATTTTCATGATTTACTCACGCGATTGAATACATAGCCGATGAATTGTGTTTCATCAAGGTGTTTAAAGATTTTCTTGAACTCGCCTTTCTTGGTTCTCTGACTGTCAATGACGCTTATTAAGCCGTCGATTTCGTTTATAAAATGTATCGGAAAATCATGGATTGGGAGGATGGAGCTCATGTCAATAATTACAAAGTCGAAATGATTTTTAAGGGCGAATAATATTTGCCGCACTACGAGGGTATGCTCAATTCCGGGAGTTAATGTTTTGCAGTCTCCTGCCGTCATCAAATAGAGGTTATTGATGCTTGTTGGTATCACCCTGATTTTCTGAAAATAGATCGCTTCTGCAATTCCTGGAGAAAGTTTCGTGCCAAATACCTTATGCAGGCTGGGACGTGTAAAATTCATATCAATCAGCAGGGTTTTCTGTTTGTATCCACTTGCCAGAGAAACCGCCATGTTGGCCGCCACCAGTGTTTTGCCATCATTCCTGTTGGCGCTGGTTACACCTATAGTCATTTTAGAGTTACCAAAAACAGATGCCAGCTTCGAAAAATTAAAGCTGTTGTAATATTTTGCATCAATGGTTTTACGGTCTAATTTTGTGACTGCTGTAGAAGAAATCTGAACCGGTAAAAGAGAGGATTCGTCTTCACTGATTTTCCCCTTTTTTAATTCGATTTGGCTGTCGTTATGCTTAAATATGTTTTTGTCGCTCATGATGTTATAAAGTTCTTGTTCGTTAACTTAAATATGCAATAATTGGCTTTTGATAGGGTATATCTTCTTCATTCCGCAGAGTGGTATCCATCATTTCAGCCGCTGAACTTGCTACGACAGCCATTATGAGACCTACAAGCAGTCCAATGGCGAGTATTAAGGGTTTGTTTGGGGTAATCGGCTCGTCGGGGACAGTTGCCGCATCAATAATCATGAACTGGTCTGCAGCGTGTTGACCGATATCACGGGCTACTTTAGCTTGTTCGAGTTTTACTCTCATTTCGCTTTGTAATCCTTCAAAAATGCTAAAATCGGTTTGCTGAGAAGTAGCCCTTTGATTAGCTACAAAAAATTGCTGCATATTGTCCACTACCCGCTCTTTCTGTTCATTTAAATCCCCTTTTTGTGATTCCAGACGTCTTATATTAGACTCCAGTGTAGCCGGAATACGGTTTGCAACCTGCTTAACCTGTTCTGCCA
>PWFZ01000119.1 GCA_003555185.1 Balneolaceae bacterium
AGGATATAAAAGATAGGCTTACAAAAATGAGTGAGCGCCATAACGCCAAAGCATCTTTTGGTGTGCAGGAAGAGGCAAAGGGAACGGCTCATGCGGTAGCATGTGCAGGAGAAGCCCTTAATGGGGAAATAATCATTGTGTTTGCGGATACCATTTTTGATACCGATCAAACCGTTTCTGTTGAAGGAGCCGACAGTGTTATCTGGCTGAAAGAGGTGGAAGATCCTTCAAGGTTTGGCGTAGCTGTTCATAATAATGTCAAAATTACTGATTTTGTTGAAAAACCAACGGAGCCCATTTCTAACCTCGCAATAATTGGTGTGTATTACTTTAAGCGTGGCGAAGAATTAATGAAGGAGATTCAGTATTTGCTGGATAACCACGTTGTAGGCCATGGTGACGAATATCAGTTGACCGACGCGCTGGATCGTCTTCTGAAGGATGACAAAGTATTTAAAAAAGCGACGGTTGAGGAGTGGCTCGACTGCGGTACCCTTCCGGCCTGGCTTGATACGGTTGGCGAAA
The DNA here is from genome assembly GCA_003555185.1 of Balneolaceae bacterium. Lineage (GTDB taxonomy): Bacteria > Bacteroidota > Rhodothermia > Balneolales > Balneolaceae > SW132. The sequence continues at coordinate 526 of PWFZ01000119.1, forward strand.
TTTTAGAAAAAGAGAACCACTCTTATGGAGAGTATGAAAATACCACCATTCATCCCCCGGTCTATTTTGGGGAAGGAGTTGAAATTAGCGGTAGTGAAATTGGTCCGAATGTAAGTGTTGAGGACGGAACTGTGATTAAAAACAGTAAAGTGAAAAACACAATCATTCAAAGTAACGCCAAATTAAACGGGTGCGATTTGGATAGATGTACGATTGGAAATCACGCAGAGGCACATAATGCCAAAGGTGAAATACATATTGGAGATCACTCCATTCTTAAGCAGTAATTGCTTGTTACGCAGCTCCAGCTACGTAACAAGAAGTGGCAGCTTCAGCTGCCTGCTTTGCATCACGGAGCAGAGCTCCGTGATGAGATGATTAAAAGCCGGGGTATCCCCCGGCTTTTTTTATGGGGATTTACTCTTTTTGCAAATACAATATGCGTTTATAATTGCTGAATGCTACCTATAGAATTGCTATTTTATGAAGCTAATTCAAAACAGAAGACTATTTTGCTGAATATTCCCAACGATCACAAAGTGCTTTTCGAGACCATAGGGCAGGTTGCCGATTCCATGAATCAACAGGTGTATGTAGTGGGTGGTTATGTCCGTGATTTTTATCTGGGTCGTCTTGATGAAAAAGATATTACAGATATCGACTTTGTTACCGTTGGGTCTGGCATTGAACTGGCCGCGGCGATATCGAGAAAACTGGGCACCTCCAAAATTTCAGTGTTCAAAAAATTTGGGACTGCACAGGTAAAATACCGGAGTCTTGATCTTGAATTTGTAGGCGCCAGGAAAGAAAGTTACCGCCGGGAATCCCGCAAGCCTATTGTTGAAGATGGTTCGCTGAAGGATGATCAGCTTCGGCGTGATTTGACCATCAACGCGCTTTCCTGGTCGTTAAATCCTGATACATTCGGCGTTTTGAATGATCCGTTTAATGGAATTCAGGATTTGAAGAAAAAAATCATCCGAACGCCGATCGATCCGGAAACAACCTTTGATGATGACCCCCTTCGAATGATGAGGGCCGTTCGTTTTGCAGCACAGCTTAAATTCAAGATCGAAGATGAAACGTTTAAAGCGATTCAGAAAATGGCGGACCGCCTCTCTATTATATCCAAAGAACGGATCATTGAAGAGCTGAATAAAATTATTCTCACTGAAACACCATCCTACGGATTTGAGCTTCTGCTTAAAACCAACCTGCTTGAACAGTTTTTCCCTGAAATGGTAAAACTGCAGGGCGTAGATATTCGAAACGGCCAGGGGCATAAAGATAATTTCTGGCATACGCTGGAAGTACTTGATAACGTATCGGAAGTGAGTGATGACCTTTGGTTACGGTGGGCGGCAATTATGCACGATATTGCAAAACCACCCACCAAACGATTTTCAAAATCTGCCGGGTGGACCTTCCACGGTCACGATGCATTAGGCGCAAAATGGACACCCAAAATTTTTCGGCGCCTGAGCTTACCGCTGGATGACCGGATGAAATATGTGCAGAAATTGGTTCGCCTTCACCTGCGCCCCATTGCCCTGGTGTCTGATGAGGTGTCAGATAGTGCAATCCGTCGTCTTATTTTTGAAGCCGGTGACGATATCGAAGATTTGATGAAGCTGTGCCGGGCCGATATTACCAGCAAAAATGAGTGGAAAGTAAAAAAGTACCGCAACAATTTTGATCAGGTTGAGGAGAGGATTAAAGCGGTTGAAGAGAAGGATCATGTCCGGAACTGGACCAACCCCATCAGCGGGGATAAAATTATGGAAGTGCTGAATGTGAAACCGGGCCCTGTAATTGGCAATGTGAAAAACGAGATTAAAGAGGCGATTTTTGATGGAGATATTCCCAATGAATATGATGCTGCACTAGATTATTTGATGCAGATTAAAGAAAAATATAAGAATGGATAATTCGAGGTTAACCGAATAACATTATGATGTGGATTGCAGAATCGTTTGCGAAAATTAACCTGGGACTGTATGTATTGGAGCGCCTGCCAACAGGATATCACCGAATTGAAACCGGCTTTGCATTTATAGAATGGAGCGATCGTTTTGAGGTGGAAAGGTCAGCTGAATACAAATTGTCTCTTTCTGATGAGTCCATTCCCACCGATGAATCAAATCTCATCACAAAGGCTTATCGGGCGTTTGATCAGTATATCGGGTTGAAGAACCAGTACTCGTTTTCGGTTAAAAAGAACATTCCTGCTGGGGCGGGACTTGGCGGTGGAAGCAGCAATGCCGCACTTACCTTTCGAATGCTGAATAAGATGGAGGAAACAGGCCTTTCCAATAGTGAAATTGTAGATCTCTGCAGGGATTTGGGCGCTGATATTCCGGTATTTGTCCATGGAAAAGCGGGAATCGGAACAGGTATGGGTCAGGATATTGAACCGGTAGATATTCAGCCTGATGCATGGATTGTGACGGTTTATCCTGGTTTTGAAAGTTCCACAGCCGAAGCGTATCAGCAGTGTATTCCCAATCCTGAACCGGATTTTTCAATCAAGGGAGTTTTGATAGAGGAGCCGATTGAAGAGTGGCAGGTGTTGTTGCAAAATGATTTAGAAGCACCGGTTATTGCACGTCACGAATTAATTGGAAATATTAAGGATCAACTGCGTGAATTTGGGGCGGATTACGCTGCTATGAGCGGAAGCGGTTCCAGTATTTATGGTGTATTTGATCAGGATTTTGTTGCAATTAATGCCTATGAGTCGTTTCATAAACTCGGATTTTTAGCGAACTTAACACGACCGAAATTCAAACCTGACTACGGTATTTATATCAAAGACTAATTTGGGGATGGCAATCATCATCTATTACTCTGCACAAAAAATTACAGAACTACTCTAATAAAGTTTCTTATGGCAAAAAAAAATATAGATCCAAGAGGCGGAATGGATGTCGATTCCTTTCGTGAAGACATTAAGCAGCACCTTAAATACACTCTTTCCAAAGACGAGTATTCATCTACTGAATGGGATAATTATCGCAGCGTAGTTCTTTCTGTGATGGACCGCCTGCATGATCGCTGGATAAATACGCAGCAGGGATATTACAAAAATGATGAAAAACGGGTCTATTACCTCTCAATGGAATACCTGATCGGGCGATTGCTCGATAACATGCTCGTAAATCTGGGCATGCAGGATGTAGCCGCTGAGGCCATGGAAGATGCCGGTTTGGATTATGATAAAGTGAGAAGTGCAGAGTGGGATGCAGGTCTTGGAAACGGGGGGCTTGGAAGGCTTGCGGCATGCTTTTTGGATTCCATGGCTACGCTTGGAATACCGGCTATTGGCTACGGGATCCGGTACGATTATGGAATTTTTTATCAGCAGATCGAAAACGGATTCCAAATTGAAAAGCCCGATCTTTGGCTTCGGTATGGAAATCCGTGGGATGTAGTTCGTCCCAAGGTGCAGTATGATATTCCATTTTACGGTCAGTCGAAAGCCTATAATGATGATAACGGGCATGTCCGGTTCAGCTGGGAAAACACCCATGATGTTTTGGCTGTTGCCTATGACACGCCCATTCCCGGATATAAAAATGAAGTGGTTAATAACCTCCGGCTATGGAAAGCATCCTCCTCGTCATCTATAGACCTTAAGAGCTTTAATCAGGGCGAGTATATTGATGCTGTTCGCGATACACAGCTAAATGAGAATATTTCACGGGTATTATATCCGAACGATAAAATGTTTGTGGGTCAGGAATTGCGACTGAAGCAGGAGTTTTTCCTGGTGATGGCATCCATGCGTGATATTTTGCGCAGGTTTAAGAAAACAAATGATGACTGGAGAAAGCTGCCCGAAAAAGTGGCTATTCAGTGTAACGATACTCACCCAAATCTGGCCATTCCGGAACTGATGCGGGTATTAGTAGACGAGGAAGGACTTTCGTGGGAGCTGGCATGGGATATCACCGTGAAAACCATGGCTTACACTAATCACACACTTCTTCCTGAAGCGCTTGAAAAATGGCCGGTTTCGCTATTACGAAATTTACTACCCCGTCACCTCCAGATTATTTACGAAATCAATCGTCGATTTTTACAGGAAGTGCAGGCAAAAGTTGGGGATGATCGTGGAAAAATCAGCCGTCTGTCTATTGTGGGCGAAGGCGAAGATCCTGTGGTGCATATGGCATCGCTTGGAATTGTGGGGTCGCACAAAATCAACGGTGTGGCTGCGCTTCACAGCGATCTGATTAAGAAGCATTTGTTCCGTGATTTCAACGACATTTATCCCGAACGGTTTACCAATAAAACCAATGGTATTACCCCCCGCCGATGGTTGCGGCAGTGTAACAGGGAGTTGGCCGATCATATTACCGATCAGATTGGCGAAGGCTGGGTAACGGATCTGGATCAGCTGAAAAAGCTTGAGAAATTCGCTGACGATAAAAAGTTTATGAAAAAGTTTGCGGACATCAAGCAGAACAACAAACAGCGAATGGCTGATTATATTGAAGCTAATCGCGGTATTAAGGTGAATACGAAGTCGATGTTTGATATTCAGATCAAACGGATTCATGAATATAAGCGTCAGTTTATGCTCACGCTATATGCGATCACCCAATACAACCGCATCAAGGCAAATCCACAGGGAGACTTCGTGCCAAGAACCATACTTGTGGCCGGTAAAGCCGCGCCGGGATA
>PWFZ01000360.1 GCA_003555185.1 Balneolaceae bacterium
CGCGTATGTATCGAGCCACGATTTACAGGAACCTCTCCGTAAAATTCAAACCTTCGCCAGCAGAATACACGAAAAAGAGGCCGATAATTTATCTGATAATGGCAAAAAATATTTCACCATGATGCAGGAGTCTGCAAACAGAATGCAGGGGCTAGTTCAGGATCTGCTTAATTTTTCTCGTTTAACAACGGCTGAAAGAGAATTCGAAACCGTTAATCTTAAACCGATAATTGAGGACGTAAAAGACAGCTTTAAAGAAGCTCTTGAAGAAAATAATGGCCGAATTGAAGTAACAAAAGATTGCGAGACAAACGTTATCGTATTTCAGTTTCGCCAGCTTATACAGAATCTCATCAGCAATGCACTAAAGTTCTCACACCCCGACCGAACACCCGAAGTTATTATTAGTTGTGAAGTAAAAAAAGGGAGTGAATTAGAACCCGAAAATTTATTACCCCTAAAAGAGTATTGCCATATCACTGTAGCTGACAACGGTATTGGATTTGAGGATGAGTTCAGCGAAAAGGTTTTTGAAGTATTTCAAAAACTCCACTCAAAAGAAGAATATCCGGGTACGGGTATTGGGTTGGCAACCGTTAAGAAAATCGTAAATAACCACCACGGCATTATTCAGGCCAAAAGTAAACTGGACAAAGGAACCACATTTGAAATTTATATTCCTGCTCACAATTAAAGTGAGTTTACGTAATGAATGATTTGGTAAGGATATAATCCCCGGGGCTACCACCCCCAGCCCCTTCCGTCGCGAGCCGGACACGCTCTTACACAGGAGGGGAGGTTTCTTTATTCAAATTCTTATCTTAATCCAGACTCTTATTTTTATTAAGAATTCTTTCTCGAACTCAACAAGCAACAGGCTACCATGGTAAAACTACCTCTTAGAATAGTACTCACCGATGATGATAAAGGAGACAGGCTGCTCTTTAAAGAGATTATCAAGGAAATGCCTGAAAAAACTCTCGTTAAAACTTTGGATAATGGGGTTCAGTTAATGGACTATCTCAACAATAACAACAAAGTGCTGCCAGACTTGCTTTTTCTTGACCTGAACATGCCCCAAAAAAGTGGTATGGAGTGTTTAAAGGAGATTCGGAGAAATGGAGAATATGATGATATGGCCATAGCTATCTATTCTACATCAAATTTCGATAAAGATATTGACCAAACCTTCGAAGAAGGAGCCAATATATATATTACCAAACCCAGTGATTTTGAAGAATTGAAAAAGGTATTAAACAAGGCAGTTTCTTTTTCACGTCAGGAAAAAGATTTTGGATTTAATAAAGAAAATTTTGTGCTAAAAATTTAGTATATAGAGTGTATGCATACGGCAGATGATGGCTTTCTGCTAAGTGTTTTAAACCTGAGACTATTCAGGGCCCCCGAGAGATTAAAACAAATGTATCATGAGCACCATTCTTAAAATCATCCTTGTTGATGATGATAAAGACGACTGCTTTCTTTTTAAGGAAGCTCTAGATGAGCTATCACCACCTGTAGACCTCTCCATTGTACACGACGGTTCACAACTCATGAAGGATCTGAATGATTCATCAACTGAACTTCCCGATGCCATATTTTTGGATTTGAATATGCCCCGCAAAAATGGGTTCGAATGTTTAAAAGAAATAAAGGGGCACCAAACGTTAAAGCATCTTCCGGTAATTATATTTTCTACCAGTTTTGATACCCATATTGCCAACAGTCTTTATGAAAAAGGTGCTAACTATTATATGCGCAAGCCATCTGATTTTTCGAAGCTTAAACAATTAATTGACCGTGCGCTTTCTCATATATCTACTCCCCCTGTTTCACAGCCCACACAGGAAAACTTTGTACTCACCTTGTAACAAATTTGCCATAAATAAAGACTAAAAAGCTACGCGGAATGAACATTGAAGATTATCACGAGTTATTCACGCAATCCTCGGCACTGAAAGTAGCTGTAGACACCGACTTCAACGTTTTAAATGTCTCAGATGGTTTCTTACATATTACACAAAATGAAAGAGACAATATTGTAGGCAAGTATATTTTTGATGTGTTTCCTGAGATATCAAATGATATTGATGAGAACCTTGTCAATACCATGAGAGATTCATTCAATAAAGTTCTCTCCGAAAAAGCAACGTATACATCACCGGTAGTCAGATATCAAATACCTTCGCATACTACTGAAAACGGCAAAGAGGTTCGATATTGGAAAGTTATAAATACGCCCTTTCTTGATGATGATGAAAATGTAAAGTTCATCAGTCAGCGCTTTGTGGATGTGACAGATAATCGAAAACTGTCTGAGCAGCTGGAAGTGGAGAAAAATAATCTGGATGAGTATAAAACCGCTGCTGAGTATATCGAAAATGCGCTAAAACAGGCCCCCGCTCCCATCTGTATTCTTCGCGGTCCGGAACATATATTTGAAATGGCTAACAAAGAGTTTTTACACATTGTGCCCGACAAGGATATAATCGGGAAGCCTGCACGTGAAGTCATGCCGGAACTGGAAGGCCAGGGATTTCTTGACATCCTGGATGAAGTTTATTCGACCGGAAAATCTTATGTGGGCAGTGAAATGCCCGCCACATTTAATGTAGGCAGAGATAAAGAAGTAGATGCCTATGTCGATTTTATTTACAAGGTATTGTATGACACTGATGGGGAAAAAAGCGGCATCTTCGTTTTGGCTATAGATGTAACCGATCAGGTCCTTGCCCGTAAAAAAGCGGAGGAAAGTGAATATCGCTATCGAGCGCTTATTGAGAATTCGCCCGTTGCAACGGCAATTTTTAAAGGTCCTGATATTATTATTGAATATGCGAATGATAAAATGCTTGATTATTGGAACAGAGATAAATCAGTATTTGGAAAATCAATACGTGAAACCCTGCCTGAGCTCGAAACTGAATCTTTTTTCGACTATTTCGATAACGTTTATAAAACAGGTGAAACTTATACCGGGGTTGAAGAGAAGGCAATTTTAGAAATAGATGGTGAGCCTAAAACGTTCTATATCAATCTTACTTTAAAAGCCCTTCGTGATAATGAAGGAAAAATTTATGGCATTCTTAAAGTGGCTGTAGATGTTACCGATCAGGTTCTTGACCGGAAAAAAGCAGAAGAGAGTGAATATCTGTATCGTACACTTATTGAAGAATCTCCTGTAGCTACGGCTCTTTTCACGGGATCGGATATAGTCCTTAAATATGCAAATGATATGATGCTGGACTATTGGAATAAAGATAAATCAGCATTTGGAAAACCAATACGTGAGTTTTTGTCTGAACTAAATGGCCAACCTTTTTTTAAATATATAGAAAATGTTTATAAAACAGGTGATACATATAAGGGAGAGGAAGAAGAGGCATTATTAATGAGAGACGGCAAGATAAATACCTTCTATTTCAACTTCACCTATAAAGCATTACGAGACAGCGAAGGAGAAATTTATGGTGTTCATAATATTGCCATTGACGTAACTGAACAGGTACTTGCAAAAAGAGCTTTGGAAAAGAACCGGGAGACGCTAAATCAGCTCTTAAATTCCATGCCCCAAAAAATTTCCCATACAGATGCTGAGGGTAATATTATCTTCTTCAATCAGCAGTGGGTAAAGGAAACCGGACTCACACGGGATGAGCTAAGAAAAAATGGGTGGAAAAAAGCGCTGCACCCCGATGATATCATGGCTGTAAAAGAGAACTGGATACAATCTGTTAAAACGGGCTCTGATTTTGAAGTAGAATGCAGGATATACCATAAGGATTTAGGATATCGATGGCATTTGAACAGAGCCGTACCCGTAACGAATGACGAGGGTGACATTTTAATGTGGGTAGGCAGCAATACTGATATACACGAGCAAAAAAAACATGAGGAAACCCTCGAAAAGGCCGTTAGAGAACGAACGAAAGAGTTAGAACAAGCATACAAAGATCTTCTGGTACGAAACGAAGAAAAAGAAAAGCAGAAAAAAGAGCTCGAAATTGCCAACAAAGAGTTGGAATCCTTCGCCTATATATCCAGCCATGACCTGCAGGAACCACTGAGAAAAATTCAAATATTTATTGGACGTATTATAGAGAAAGAGTCCCTTTCAAAACGAGGTGAATATTATTTCGATCGAATTCAGGACGGAGCATACAGAATGCGTGTTTTGATTGATGATTTACTCTATTTCTCCCGTGTAAATAATACTGAAAAAATCTTTCAGAAGATCGATCTTAACATCATTATCGAGGATGTAAAAAAAGATATGAAAGAAGAGATTAAAGAGATAAATGCAACGGTTGAAATTGGAAAGATTTGCGAGGTAAATGTTATCACTTTTCAGTTTCGTCAGCTAATGAAAAACCTGTTTAGCAATGCGCTAAAATTCTCAAAGCCGGATGAATCTCCTTATATTTATATTAATGGCGTAATAAAACAAGGGAGTGACTTAGACGCAGAAATACTTGATCCCGAAAAGACGTATTGCCACATCATTTTTAAAGATAACGGAATTGGCTTTGAAGCCGAATACAGTGAACGGATTTTTGAAGTGTTTCAACGGCTTCACTCTAAAGATGAATTTTCAGGAACAGGTATTGGTTTGGCCATCGTAAAAAAAATCGTCGACAACCATAATGGTTTTATTTTTGCCAGCGGTAAACCAAATGAATTTGCCAGATTTGATATCTACCTGCCGGTTGAACACCCCGAAAGCTCTTAAGCCAGGCCAAGTACCGCGGGCAGCCGTCCTCCCCTGGAGACCCCTCCCAAAGACGTCTTACCCAATGCCACAGGCACACAGCCCTACGGTATTTGCCATCTTTCTGGTATACAGCTCTTCCCACAAACACATGAATTTTAACTAGTTAATGGGTTCATCACCCAGTGCCAGCGGCACGACCGATATTGTAATCGCGAAGCACTGCTTCGCAACAACAACGCTCGGATCTATTAATTAGTAAATAGCCTTCAAAAGCTGAAACCACTATCCATAGAAGAAACGCCTTCGCATATATGAAGACGGAAAAAGGGCGCAAAGAAAAAAACTCCTCGCTCCGGTATTTACTTCCAGGCTTTGTTATGATTTATATGCCGGCTCTCATCAGACAGCTTTTCTTTGATATTTTGGTGACTTGTCTTTTGGTAGCTCTGCATTAACAAATGTATTCCACTATAGGAATTAATTGGCCTAAAGAA
>PWFZ01000075.1 GCA_003555185.1 Balneolaceae bacterium
ACTTCAATTGCATCCTGAAAATCAGTTCTGCGATCAAATGAGATCATCTCTTCAGGGTTCACATATTCCCGTGGAATTTGTTCACCACTTTGTGCCGCCGATATTTCCGCAAAGCCCATCCATATAAAAGCTATAACTAACAATGTCCGTATCATTTTGTGACTTTTTTTCATCGTTCTACCTTTAACGTAATTAATTCGATTATTCCGCCTTTATTGAGCTGAAATACTGCTTCACCAGTATTCATATTCAGAGACTGCAAACGCCCTAAATATACCCGATCATTTTGTTGAAGAGTTACCATTCTTCCTTCCTGGTTTAGCAAATACACTCTGTCTCTTCCTATTCCTACAAGACTACTCTCTTCCACACTTACAAGGTTATCTTCATTCGGTTCAACGTTTCGAATAAGCGGATAGAAAGGATTTTGTCTGGATATGGGAATCGAACCGGAAACTCCCGGCGTCTGGCGAGTACTTAAAATATTTTCTCTGTCGTAAAAACTTTGAAGTCTGAAGTTAAAATTTACATCGCCATAACTTCCCACTTCATTAATAGGTGTTATTACAATATTACTGATCTTTTGAACCGGCTCGCTATTTTCAATACGGGTTATAAAATTAAGTACGGATCTGTACGAACCCCGTCCATCAACTTGTGATTGTAAAGTCCCATATTGTCCGGCTCTGGTTGAATCGTTAAACACAAAGTCGAACTCTAATGGATCAGTGGAATTTATGATCGATAGAAATCGAAAAGTTTCATCAGGATTATTGTTATCGAACAGTGTTTTTTCGAAACTTTCTATAAATGCTTTCGACTCTTCATAGCGTTCGAGGGTTGCAGGTAATTCTGCGGCTGTTTCACTCAACACAGCATATTCAGAATCCAACTGGGTAACCTCCTGATCTAATCTGTCAATTTGTGGTTTTTGTACAAATTCAAAATAGGCATACCCCCCACCCGAAATAAGGCTCAAAACCACTAAAAGTATAATTGTATTTCGTATCGCGTATGACATCTGCTATTGGTTAGTCAATTCCTGAAAATCACGGGTATAACCGGGTGTAAATCTACTTTCGTCTTCAATCACTTTACGTATCATCATTGTAAAGAAAAATACATCTCGCTCACGCAGCTCCTGTCTTCTTACATTTAACAGTGTAACAGTATCAAACTGTCTTGCCAATTGAGGGATTCGATCTCGGTGCATGGAGTATCCATCAACCATAATTACATCACCGTTTTGCCTGAATGAATTAAGCCACATTCCTCCCACATTTTGTACAGCCTGATTAAATGTATCAAGAGTAACCGTCCATTGAATATTATCTTCACTGAGGTCCGTAAGAAGTGTAAGCTGCTCCTGCATCATACCAAGTTCAGCGGTTAGCATTTCAACTTCTTCAGCGATGGGACGTACTTCTGTAATTGAGTTTTGGACTCTGTTTTTTTGTAACTCCAATGAATCTATCTCACTGGCATATTCCATATAAAAATGATTCAATATCAACGGGCATAAACCAATGAACAACAATAAAATAACTCCATGCCATTGGAGTTTAAATATTTTCTGTCTGTCTGCAATATAAGTAGGTAAGAACGACAGGCGAATATTTTTACTAATGTCTGATTTTGCAGCTAACGAAGCTAACCCAATGGTAGTGGTAAAAGATGGTACAACACTTCTAATTTCTTCATTAAAAGTTAGGATCTCTTCATCGAAGGAGAAATCTTCGACTTTTAAGTCAGTAAAACTAGTCCGGAAAAAATCAAGAACCTTATCGCCAAGAGGGTTATTAAATACAATTAATTTATCCAGACCCGGTACTTCCCCGGTATCAAGTTGGAAAAGTATCTTAGAGAAGATGGTATTCAGGAAATTCTTCTGATTGGTCCCCTCATTAATCAGCGGTGAAATCTGCAGCACCACGTCGCCAGACATAAATATTAAACGGCATTTGTTCTTACTGATGTGTAATAAGCCTGTTATTTCATTGTCGATTGCCTGGTAGTGCTCCTTAAACATACCAACCATCACAGACTCATCTGCGACAGTGTCTGTTATAAAATAATTCCTATTAAATTCTTCTTGTGCTTCTTTTACAATTTGAAGTGTTGCTGACTCTTCATCAGTAGAACCAATAACCAAAACACCGTCTTCCCGAATGTAATAGTCATAAAGATCTTTATTATGCAGGTCTCCATAAATAGCGTGGAGCTTTTCATTTACATATTCAAGAAGTACCTTTTTCTTCATTTCAGTAAACTCACCATCTCTCAATAACTGGAAAATGGTATCGCCGGTAGGAACATTTAAGGCAATTTGTTTTTTTGATTTCCCTAGAGATTCCAGGTAATCAAAAATGAGCATAGCATTAGATTGGGGAGTAGCAGCCTCTGTCGCTAAATCGGTGTCATCATCATCAAAGCCGAAATCATCATCCATTTCATCGAGATCAATTTCATCGAGGAAAATGTCTTCTGGATCATCGCCATCATCGTCAAGCCCAAATATTACATCTTCATCTGTCTCGGCATCATCAAAAATTTCATCTGTTGTGAGTTCTTTTTGATCAGACTTTTTCTCTATTGGTTGGACAAGTTTTAGTTTATCAAGACGTATAATTTCGAGTTGCTTTTTAACATAGCCTACCCGAGCAATTTTAATTACATCTTCATCTAAACTAATCCCAATATATTCTTTTACTGTAGCCATTTATTAATATTCAAGATCATTTAAGAGCTGCTGAAGTCGCTTTTTATTATTGGCGTTATTAAACGCTTCTTCCTTAGAAATTTTGCCGGAATCATATAACCTTTTCAAATCTTGTTCCATAGTAATCATTCCTAATTCGCTGCCTTCTGATAGCATCTGATAAATCTCATTTATGTTATCATTACGTATTGCAGCTCTAACGGATGGGGAAACAATTAAAACTTCTTTGGCCATCACACGCTTTCCATCCAGACTTGGAACCAATTTTTGACTAATAACACAGGTTAAAACATCCGCAAGACGGGATCTTACGCGGTTTTGCTCCTCAGTAGGAACCTCACCTAAAATACGCTCAATACTTTCCATTGCTGAAGATGTGTGAAGCGTTCCAAACGTTTTGTGACCCGAATCCGTAATTTCGAGAGTGGTAAGAATGGTTTCCGGATCCCTAAGCTCACCGATAACAATAATATCGGGATCCTGACGAAGAGCCTGTACAGCTCCGTTTTTAAATGAAGTTACATCACGGCCAACTTCCCTGTGCCTCACAACTGAGCGGATGGGCTTATGAATAAGCTCAACTGGTGATGCGATGATCACAATATGCGAATCAACCGTTCTATTATTAGCATCGATTATTGTATCCAGCGTACTGGATTTACCGGAACCGGTGATCCCTGTAACCAGTGTTAACCCATATTTATAGTATTTCAGGCTTAACGCTTTAGCAACCTCCGGATGGACCCCAAGACTTTTAAACGGACGAATTTCGGCATCTATTTTCCGCATGTTTAAGGCCAGGTGTTCCAAATCGAAATAGATATTTGCTCTGAAACGCTGATCAGGCCCCTCGCCATAATTAATTGAATGAGAAAAATCGATACTACGTTCTTTAAACAGAAGTTCTCGCTGTGCTTTAGTTAAGATATTATGAAGCAGTACATCTGTCTCCTTCTTTTCTAAATCAACATCCAGCTTAAGGGGGGATTTTTTCCCAAATATTCGATACCAGATTTTACCGTCACACCCCGCTCCACCGATATCAATATCCGATGCATCATTTTTTTTCATGTAGAGTAAAAAGGCTTCCAAAGCATCTTTTAACTCCACACGTTGAGCATCTTCAAGTGAATTGAGCATGTCTCCTATAGCAGCATGATATTCCAGCCCCCTGAGAGACGACGGTATTTTATTCACCAAAGGCTTTGTTATGTCCCTAATTGCCGTCAGCGATATTTTTGTTGATGACATTTTTTGTAATGATCAGTTTTATAAAAAGAACGAGTTGGACTTATATAGAGCACTCGGGAAAAGGTTTGTTACAAAATAACTACTAAAACCTGCAGTAATACGAGCTTAAATAGAAATATCTACTTGTTTAAAATTCTTTTCTTCAAATTGTAGAGCTGAGTATTCATATTTAATATTTTCTTCTGCTGAATCTCAATAATATTTTTTGTGAATATGTTAAATAACTTTTCAGGCCTTTTTCTAAAATAATTGAGTACTTCATATCTTTCATATTTCAAAAGAAGAGAATCAGTTTCGCATAAAACTTTAGCCATTCTGTTATTTTTGCTAAATAAAAATGTTTCACCCAAAAAGCTGCTTCTTTCCAGTGTAGCCAGTTCAATATTATCTTTCCATACCGATACTTTACCATCAGCTATAAGGTATGCAGAGTTCACATATTCGCCTTCACCAATTACGAGATCCCCCATGCTAAACCTTTCCTCCACACCTAACTCTAAAAATGCCAGTACATCTTCATGATGGAAATTATTCAGCAAATGAGGAGGATTTTTAAGAAAATCTCTAATATGCTGTTTTAATATGTCTGACTGATTGTTTTGAAGGTTTTCCATGGTTTATAAATAATTAATCGTCTACTGTAATTGCAATAATCTCCTCAACGGTTGTTAATCCACTCATTATTCTCTCCCGTCCCGAAGCTCTAAGTGTAAGCATTCCGTTCTTTACTGCCTGATCCTTAATTTTTTCTTCATCAATTTCACCACCCGATTCTAAAATGATTCGTTTGATATCTTTGCTGAAATACAACGCTTCCATAATGGCAGCTCTTCCTTTATAACCTGTACCAAAGCATTTTTCACAACCTACTGCTTTATAAAACGTATTGTTTTTTATTTCTTCGTCATTAAACCCTATTCCCTTTAACATTTACGGATGCGGTTCATAGACTTCTTTACACTTACAAAGCCTGCGAACCAGTCGCTGTGCCATAATTAAATTCACAGCATTAGCAATCAAAAATGGCTCGATTCCCATCTTATAAAGACGGGAAACCGCACTGGGAGCATCATTCGTGTGAAGCGTTGAAAAAGTAAGGTGACCGGTATTTGCCATTTTAATAGCCACTTCAGCGGTCTGTAAATCACGCATCTCACCAACAAGCACAATATCGGGGTCATGCCGCAAAATCCCACGAATTGC
>PWFZ01000110.1 GCA_003555185.1 Balneolaceae bacterium
CCATAGCGAAAAGACATACTGTCCGGTGGATGTACTGCGCGATATAAAGGATCCCAAGGCTGGAGACAGGCTTTTTAGGAATGATGGGGACACATTTACCGATGTGACTGAGGAGGCCGGAATTATCAGTAGTGCACTGGGTTACGGATTGGGTGTAGCCGTGAGTGACATCAACAAAAACGGATGGCCTGATATTTACGTGGGTAATGATTTTCATGAGGACGATTATCTGTACATAAACAACGGTGATGGCACATTTACGGAATCTCTATACGATTTTGTAGGTCATACCAGTAACTCCTCCATGGGTAATGATATCGCTGATATCACCAATGATGGGTATCCTGATATTATTTCGCTGGACATGATGCCGGATAATCATGATTCATTCATGAGATCGGGTGGACCGGATTTGGTAATCATCGCAGAGGCGAAAAAGAACTTTGGCTTTGGAGAGAAAAATGCCCGGAATACACTTCAGGTCAACCGGGGTCTTTCACCTGATGGCATACCGATATTCAGCGAAATGGCTTTCACAACAGGGATGTCAAAAACCGACTGGAGCTGGGCGTCTCTTTTTATGGATCTGGATAACAGCGGCTACAAAGATCTGTTTGTTACCAATGGCATGGTGCACAGACCCAATGATCTGGATTATATTCGAATTGTAGGTGATTTTAGAGACGATAGCGGGGATGAAAGAATTACTGAAGAGGAATTTGAATCTATTGATTATATGCCTGCGATAAAGGAACCAAACTATCTATTCAAAAACCATGGATCCTTACATTTTGAAAACGTAACCTCCGAATGGGGACTGGATAAACCCGCATTTTCTAGCGGCGCTGTTTATGCTGATTTGAATAATAACGGGATGCTTGATCTTGTGGTGAGTAATGTGAATATGCAGGCGTCGATTTACAAAAATAATGCCGAGCCGGATTCCTCCACTAACTATTTAAAGGTGAAATTAAATGGAAGCACCTATAATTCTACGGGTATAGGAGCAAAAGTAATCCTGTATCAAGATGATCAAGTATTTTATCAGGAACAGATGCCAACGCGTGGCTTTCAGTCATCCGTAGACCATGTGCTTCATTTTGGATTGGGTGAACATACTTCCGTTGATTCGATGATGGTAGTATGGCCGGATTGGACTTATCAAACCGAATTGAATGTAGAGGCCAATCAGAGAGTAGAACTCAATCATTCCGAAGCTTTCGGCGAGTTCGATTTTAACAGGCTTCACCGATCATATGATAATTCACAGTTTGAGAATGTGACCGATCAACTAAACACCGTCTTCGAACACAGTGAGAATGAATACGATGATTTTTCACAGGAACCGTTACTTCCCTATAAGTTAACCCGTGAAGGGCCCGCCCTAGCTATAGGAGATGTAACAGGAAACGGTTTGGACGATATTTTTATCGGAAATGCTCATCAAAATAGTTCAAATCTCTTTTTACAGCAAAATGACGGATCATTTGTACTTTCACAGGAAGATCTGTTTGCCGGTGATTCACAGTCTGAAGATGTAGACGCTCTCTTTTTTGATGCATCAGGTAATGGGCACTTAGATCTATATGTAGTTTCCGGAGGCGGTCAATTATTAAATGATCAAACCATTCTTCGCGATCGTCTTTACATCAATGATGGTAGTGGTAATTTCACTAAATCAGAGGATAGGCTCCCTGAAATGAACGTAAATGGTGCTGTAGTTCGGGCAGCTGATATTGATGATAGCGGGAGTAAGGATTTGTTTGTTGGCGGTAGATCCATTCCATGGTCCTATGGCCTTTCACCTGAGCATGCCATTTTAAAAAATGACGGATCCGGTAATTTTGAGAATGTAACGGAGTCACTTATTCCGGAATTAAAAGATATTGGTATGGTAACGGATGCGTTGTGGGTCGACTTTACAGGCAATGGAAATCCGGATTTAATTGTCGTGGGTGAGTGGATGCCCATCACTGTATTTGAAAACAGGGGAGACCGGTTCGAAAATATCTCTTCTGATCTTGGGCTGGATAAACTATCGGGACTCTGGCAGTCTGTTGCTGTGGCAGATTTAAATGATAATGGATATCCCGACCTGATTGCCGGAAATTTCGGCACTAATTCACGACTTCAGGCATCTGCAGATTCCCCACTTTCCATATTTATTAATGATTATGATGATAGTGGTTATACCACCGGAATTTTATCACGCCAGCTGAATGGGCAAGACGTTCCGTTTGAGCAGCTTGATGAACTTTTGCAGGAACTTCCACACCTTACCCGTGAGATAACCAGCTATGAAGATTATGCATCAAGATCTATTCAAAGCCTTTTGGGACAAGATAAAATTGATGAGGCTGTTAAAAAGCAGCTCACTGAACTGCGATCTGTAGCTATTATCAATAATGGAAATGGCAATGTTATAGTCGAACCATTACCGATTGAATCCCAGGCTTTTCCGGTAAAGGCAATTCAAATTTTGGGTGATGAATCCACAAAACAACTCATACTTGCAGGAAATCATTACGATGTAAAACCGAGTATGGGTGGAAGACAAGATGCAGGGTACGGCCTTCATCTTACTTATAATGTGGATCAGGGTTTTAATACTTTAACCTTGCAGAAAAGTGGGTTTTTCACACGGGGAGAAGTAAGGTCTATTGTACCTCTTATCACCCCGGATGACCGGCCACATTATTTAGTCGGGAAAAATAATCTTCCATTTGAACTGTTTAAACTAAATAACTAAAGAAGTATGTAGTTGAAATGCTCTTAAAACCCCAAATCTCCACACGCAGCTGGAGCTGCGTATGGAGATTTGAAAGGCCGAAAAAAAACAAATCATCTTTAAATTGACACCCCCGCTGGATATACATCGGGCTAGCTTATTTCAGAAATTGAAACTCAGGTAATGAAACAATCTCTACGCGTTCTCTTTTTTATAACAATCATCGGCATAACATTTAGCTGTAGCTCTGATCCTGAACAGGTATCCACTGAATCAGAAGCATACAAAAAAGCCGTTTCCAATTTTTACGTGAGTATCGGTGCAAGTCAGACTGAAGAAGCACGGTTTGCATTCAACAAAATGAATGATGTAGCGAATGCTTTTCCTGAAGAACCGGCTGCATGGGCAAATTTGGGAGTTTTTGCGATGAGACAGGGTAATTTTGATCTCGCAGAAAATCGTTTTGCACGAGCAAGAGACGTAGACCCTGATAATGCAGATATATTATACCTATCGGGAATTTTTGAAAGTCGGCGCGGAAATGTGGATACAGCTATTGAGTTTTTCAGATCAGCAATTGGATCCGATCCCGGAAATTTGCGTGTTCAGTTTTCGCTAATTCAGGAACTGGAACGGCAGGACGATGTGGCTAATGCTGATGAAATTACTGACAGGGTACAGAAACTTAAGAGGACTTTACCCGACAATCAGGCCGTTTTGTTTGAGGTGGCACGAATTGCTGCAAAAGAACAAAAAATAGACTTACTGCAGAGTACGATGAACCGTCTGGAAGGTTTTTTAGAAATCTGGGGTGATGAAGCCGCCGAACAGTTTAATATCTTACAGGAAGTAGTTGATGACAGAGACTTTGCAGAACTTAATCTTGAATTGGCATTTCTGCGAAATATAGTGGAACCAACACCCGGATATCAGGAAGATGTGAGAGTTGTACAACTTGATTCAAATGAGGTCGGCTTTTTAATACAAGAATTTATCGTTCTTCCAAGACCTGAATTCAGAGCTTCAGAACCGGATATGGAACTATCTTTTTCAGATTTAGCTGACAGTGAACTTCCCGAAACGGCTTCCTTTGTAAAATCAGCCACTCTGCTGGAAGAACTACCGCCGCTTCCATTGCACATCCGTAATGGGCAGCTGGTTATAGATTCAGAAGTCTCCCTTGAATTTCCCGGAAGCGATAATTCATTATTATCACCTCATGCGATGGCAGAAATTGACTATAACTATAATTTCAGAAATGATATAGTTTTAGCAGGCGACCGTGGATTTCGACTGTATGAGCAAAATGAGGATCAGACATTTACGGATATAACATCTGCGCTGAATGTGTCGTCATCAACCTTAAACAGAAGCTATAGTGGTGTGTGGCCGGCAGATGTGGACCTTGATGGTGATCTGGATCTGGTTTTGGCCCCAACTGATGGAGCTCCGGTTGTATTGCGAAACAATACGGATGGTACATTTACAGAAATTGACCTGTTTAATTCTGCTGAAAATATTGTTGATTTCCGGTGGGCAGATCTGGATGGAGACGGAGCCGCTGATGCACTGTTTCTTACCGAGGATGGCGAGTTGATACTTTACCGAAACAATCGCGGCGGAAATATGGAGCGGATAGAAAATCTTCCTGTCCGTGATGAGATTGGAGCCATTACCATCGCAGATATGAATGCTGATGGTTCTTTCGATATTCTTCTTGCCCGTAATAATGAACTCCTGCGACTAAGCTATCAGAGAGGCAGTGATGAGTGGGAATCAGAATCGGTGATTGAGGCTGAGAATAATTTTGTATTAACTCCCGGGAAATCTACACTTTTTGCACCGGATATAGATAACAACGGTAGTCTGGATATTGTTCTATCAAGTAATGATGAGACGCTTATCTGGCTCAGCGACAGCCATTTTAATTTTAACCGGGTTGACACAGATTTACCCGGTGGCGTCTATTCCATTTTTGATATTGATGGAAACGACCGCCTGGATTTATTAGGGGTAACATCGGATGGGACTACTTTTCAAAAAATGAATTCCGGTACCAAAGGGTATAATGCTCGTTCCATTCGTGCACGGGCTTCAGGTGAGGAGGGAGATCAGCGAATTAATTCATTTGGAATAGGCGGAGAGATGGAGATACGATCTGGATTACTCTATCAAAAACAATTAATCACGTCCCCGATTGTACATTTCGGGTTAGGTACACATGAAGAGGCTGAAATGCTGCGGATTATCTGGCCTAACGGTTCAGTACAGGCAGAATTTGCAGAGTTGGGAATGGGAGCCACCATCTTTAACGAGCAGATTTTAAAAGGATCATGTCCGTGGCTGTTTACCAATGATGGCGACGAGATGCATTTTATTACCGATATTTTATGGCGATCTCCACTTGGTTTGCGCATAAATGCACAGGA
>PWFZ01000379.1 GCA_003555185.1 Balneolaceae bacterium
ATGACATTCTTGAGCACCTTGAAAATAAACTCGGAATTAAAGCGGGTGAAACCACTGAAGATGGAATGTTTACCATCGAAGAAGTAGAATGCCTTGGAGCATGTGGTTATGCCCCTATGCTTCAGGTCACTAATGATCAGTATGTAAACAACCTTACAAAGGAAAAGGTTGAAAAACTGGTCGATTCACTGAAAGAAGGCAAAACACCCGAGTACGATCAAATTGGCATGCCACTCCGAAAAGCATAAATAGATTATCATGAGCTCAGTAGACTGGAAAAATTATAAGCCTGTTTTAATTCCTGACGTAAAGGATCTTCATAAAATTGATGTTTATGAGAAAAACGGCGGGTATAAAGCATTTAAGGAAATTCTGACTGATAAAAAGAAGTGGGAAGGCCCTAAAGCTGTCGTTAATGAAGTGAAAGCAGCAAATATCAGGGGACGTGGCGGTGCCGGATTTAACGCCGGATTAAAATGGTCGTTTATGCCCCCTGCCGACGGCGGAGCAAGATACCTCGCCTGCAACGGTGATGAGTCAGAGCCGGGCACATTCAAAGATCGAAAAATATTTGAGTACAACCCTCACGCCTTTATTGAGGGAGCGTTGATTGCCGCTTACGCGATGGAAATCACCACTATCTATGTCTATATCCGTGGAGAATACAAGGTGTACATCGATATGATGGACAAAGCGATCCAGGATGCTTATGACAAAGGATATATCGGTAAAGACATTTTTGGCTCAGGATACAGCGTAGATTTTCACACCCACTCCGGAGCCGGAGCCTATATTTGTGGCGAAGAGACATCAATGCTCGAATCGTTGGAAGGAAAGCGTGGATACCCCCGGGTAAAACCTCCGTTTCCTGCACAAAAAGGACTTTGGGGACGCCCCACAACGATCAACAATATTGAAACGCTTGCACATGTCCCTAACGTAATTAACAAAGGTGCTAACTGGTTTGCAAGCATCGGTGCTGAAAATCATCCCGGTCCTATTCTTTATGGAATTTCCGGACACATAAATCAGCCCGGTGTATACGAACTCCCTTCAGGAGTGCCTGTATTGGATTTGATCCATGAAGTAGCCGGCGGAATGAGAAATGGGAAAAAGCTGAAAGCAGTAATTCCCGGTGGCTCTTCCACACCTATTATGCGAGCCGACCAGCTTGAAGGTATCACCATGGACAGTGAATCTCTCCGTGAAGTAGGCACAATGCTGGGAACTGCCGGTATGGTTATAATGGACGAAGACACCGATATGGTAGACATGTTGTGGAGAATTTCACACTTCTATCATCACGAGTCTTGTGGCCAGTGTACCCCCTGCCGTGATGGAACCGGATGGCTCGAAAAGATTTTATTGAGAATTAAGAATGGTGACGGCGAGATCAAAGATTTAGATCTTCTGCTTGATGTTACCACACAGATGGAAGGACGCACAATATGTGCTTTGGCAGACGCCGCAGCATGGCCGGTACGACATACCATCACACGTTTCAGAGATGAATTTGAAGCACGTTGCAAAAAATCTATTCATGCCGTAGCATGATGATTTTTTATTGATTAATGATGATTGATTAATGATGATTGATTATTGATTATTGATTAATCAATCACAAGAATATGAAAACGAAAGATTTAAAATTACGAACTAAAACTTTCGCCCATAGATGTGTGAAATTGTCTTTGACACTTCCCAAATCAACACTGGGAAATCATTTAAGGAGACAGTTAATACGATGTGCTACTTCGGTTGCCGCTAACTACAGGGCAGCTTGTTTAGCACATAGCAAAGCAGCTTTTGCATCAAAACTGAGTATTGTAATTGAAGAAGTTGACGAGTCTGAATTTTGGCTCCAATTTATTATTGACGAAAAACTAATACCAAAAAAACTTATTGACCCTTTAAGAGTTGAAGCATCAGAATTAACTTCTATCTTCATCTCCTCAAGGAAAACAGTACAATTGAAATGATTAATGATTATTGACTAATGATTATTGTGAGCAACAAATAATCTTTGATAAATAATTAATCATTAATAATTAATAAATAATCATTTAAAGATGCCTGAAGTATTTATTGACGGTAAACGATTTGAATACGAAGGAGACCACCAGCTCCTTCAATTTATTCTTGATCAAGGCCTTGAAGTACCCTTTTTATGTTATCATCCATCGATGTCCATTCCGGCCAATTGCAGGCAGTGCATGGTTAAGGTTGGTCAACCGGTGAGAGACAGGGAGTCCGGCGATTTTGAGCTGGATGAGAATGGAGAACGGGTGATCCGATGGTTTCCTAAACTTCAGACATCCTGTAATATTCAGGTTGCTGATGGAATGGTGGTTCAGACACAGGAAACAGATGATCTTGTAAAGCGTGCTCAAAAAGATACTTTAGAATTTATTTTAGCTAACCATCCGCTTGACTGCCCTATCTGCGATCAAGCCGGTGAATGCCCTCTACAGATTCAAACGTACAAGTATGGTCCCGAGGGAAGTCGTTTTGAAGTGAAAAAAGTTCACAAACCTAAACGTGTTCAGCTTGGACCACGCGTAGTTTTAGATGCTGAGCGATGCATTAACTGTACCCGTTGTGTTCGATTTACAGACGAAATCAGTGAATCGCATCAGCTTACTATTGTCTCCCGTGGAGATAAAAACTATCCGATGACAGCCCCCGGCCGGGAGTTTGATGATGAGTACTCCCTGAATACCGTAGACATTTGTCCGGTAGGAGCACTTACGTCCGCTGACTTTAGATTTAAAGCCCGTGTATGGGAAATGAATCAAACCCCAAGTATTGATATTTCAAACGGCAAGGGTTGCAATATCGATTTATGGACTCGCGACAATATGGTGCTGCGTATCACTCCTCGATTTAATGAAGATGTGAACGACCACTGGATGCCCGATAAAGGCCGTGAAGCGTACAATATATTTAACGAAAACCGCATTTCGAGGCCGGTTCAAAAACTCGATGATGAGCAGATCAAGTCATCATGGAATAACGCGCTCGAAACTATTGCAGAACAAATTGAAAACGTTGACAGTAAAGACGTCCTGTTTATTGGAAGTCCGCACGCCTCTGTTGAAGAGAATTATGTGTTAATGCAGATGGCTAATCTTTTAGGCGTTGGTATACCCTCTTTCACCACTGATATTGAAGACGGTTACGGTGATGGATTTTTGATTTCTGATGATCATGCACCCAACACAAACGGATGTCGGTTATTAGGTTTACAGGAAGAATCTCCTGCTCAGCTCAAGAAAAAAGTCAACGGGGCTAAAGTAGTTCTGCTTCTAAATGATAAGCTGGTAGACAGAAATGTTTTAGAACCATCTGATTTCAGTGACCGATTTGTAGTTATGTTCGCTACTAATAAATCTGAAACGACAACCGCTGTTGATCTTTTAGTGCCCATCACGACAGCTGCGGAACATGCAGCCAGCTACGTAAATGTAGACCACAGAATTCAGAGAACAATTGCTGCCAAAGAAACAAAATACACTAATCGCCGACTAGATATTGAAATGTCAGAAGGTCGATTGGATCGCTATGGCACAAGTTTTGATAACTGGATTACTGAAGACAACAAAGTGGATTGTATGCCATTCTGGAATTTTGCAAGTCAGCTATCAGGTAGACTTGGATTAACTATCGAATTCAACACCGGACGAGATGTTATGGATAAGCTTTCAGAAGAAATTCCTGCTTTTAAAGGAGTAGATTATACTTCAATAGATGAGCAGTCTGGTATTGTTCTGAGCAATAAAGAAGAAAACGTTAAATCATAAATTATAGGAATGGCTGAAGTTACAATCACTTCATATATAGTACTTGGTATAGCTTTATTTATGCTGCTCAATTCGGCTGCAATTGCGGTTTACGCCGAACGAAGAGTTGCTGCATTTATTCAGAACAGAGTGGGTCCGAATCGGGTTGGTCCCCTTGGACTCTTACAACCCATTGCTGATGTGGTTAAGCTTCTATTAAAAGAAGATGTAACACCTACCACTAGTAACAGGCTTATTCACACTATCGCTCCTATTATTCCGGTTGTGACGGCGTTGATGACGGTAGCCGTAATTCCATTCGGCGACGGTTTATATGCAACCGATATTAATGCGGGTGTTCTTTACCTGCTCGCTGTAGCTTCACTTGGCGTTTATGGAGTAACTCTTGCAGGGTGGGCATCAAACAGTAAGTACTCGCTGCTGGGTGGACTTAGAGCCGCCGCACAGATGATAAGCTACGAACTACCCCTCGGTATGGCTGTAGCGTCTGTAATCCTGTTTGTGGGATCTTTAAGCGTAGTTGATGTAGCCCTTGCACAGGAAAATTACTGGTTTGTATTTTTAAACCCTGTTGGTGCGATCATTTTTATCATTGCAGCATTTGCAGAGAGCAACCGTACTCCGTTTGATCTTGTTGAGGCAGAACAGGAACTCGTTGGTGGATTTCACACCGAATACAGCTCCATGAAGTTCGGGATGTTCTTCCTGGCTGAATACATGCACGTAGTGATTAACTCCATGCTGATTACCACTTTTTTCTTTGGAAGCTATCACCTGCCGCTTGCAGGAATGTGGTTACCGGAAATGTCACCCATTGCAAAAGGAATATTAGATGTAAGTGTATTTACTGCTAAAACGGCCTTCTTCGTCTTCCTGTTTATCTGGGTACGATGGACTATTCCAAGATTCAAGTTTAACCAGGTAATGAAATTAGGCTGGAGCAGACTGCTTCCGATAAGTATTATCAACTTTATCGTAATCGCAGCGGTTCTGTTTTTCTTCTTCAACTCCTAATAGTGCTTAATTTGACTGGCGCAAGGGTCCCTAATTCGGATGGCGCAAGAATGTTTCTTGTGCCTTTGATCAATGCATTCCAACCTCGCTCTTGATGACGCAAGAACCCCAAATTTGGATGGCGCAAGAATCCTCTTGTGCCTCTGAACAACGCTTTCCAACCTCGCTCTTGATGACGCAAGAAACCCAAATTTAGATGGCGCAAGGGTCCCCTTGGGTAGTTCCCCAAAAAGTGTGTCTGTAGAGTAGAATAAAAAAGTCTTCTTGTGTAGGTTTGGCAGCGTCCAAACCAACCAAAACCAAAAACACAAGAAGACCAATGATTATATCAAAAGTA
>PWFZ01000014.1 GCA_003555185.1 Balneolaceae bacterium
CCATCGGGCAGTGCCGGAGGTCACAATGGAATTAAAGATATCATCAACAGTCTGCAAACCGATCAGTTTCCCCGCATGAGAATTGGAGTGGGAAACGATTTTGGCAGAGGCCGACAAGCTGATTACGTTCTCTCTCCTTTTGATGAAGATCAGCGAATCATTATGGACCAAACGTTAGAAACCGCTTGCGAAGCCATCTATACTTTTCTCCGTACAGATATTCAGATCGCCATGAACGCATTTAATTAGTGTTGCGTCAGCCAAAACCTGTCAGGTTTTGTACTACTTATTCATAGATTTTAATGATATAGAAATCTGACTGGTTTCTATCGACATTTATACTATACTTAACCCTATTTCTGATGGATATCTTTAAACTGATTTACGAGCATGATCTTCGGCTTGACAGCCTTCGCGAGCGTCATACCGACCGAGACAGGCAAGATACATCCATGAGCCTTGAAGAGTTTATGAAGCCGGATCTCACCTACTCAAAATTTTACTTCACCGGTACAAGGATTAAAGAGCAACAGTTTGGCATTAATACGCTCAATTCTTTTGATAACATTTTAAAAACACTCTCTGAATCTTTAAAAGAGTACAACTTGTTTACAGATTCGGGAATGGGGACCCTTAAATCTTTTGCAGAAGATATTACCATCGGAGAGCCCGCAATTTTATCTAAAAATGATTCCATTTCCTGGGATCTGTCGACCTTTGTAATCGATTCAAACAGTAATGTGGGCCATAACAAAGATGCCATTGCTGATTTGTTAAAAACAGATGACCTGCTTTTATACAAGGAACAGGCTCATAACGGCTTCGACTTTCACCTGTTCAGTAAAAATAACATTTACAGAGACCTGTTTTACCCGCTGCAAAAACTCGTGAGCGATCAGTTACGGTTTTTCAGCATGAACGGAAAAAGGGTGACATCTGAGCGAAAGTTCTATTTCGAAACCTGGACACTCGACCGGCCGCCACACGGAACGGAAGAGGTATTTAAAGAAACGGTTTTGTAAAGAGTACACCGGACAGCTTGTCCGGTAAAATATAATAGAGAGAACTAAGTTAACTCAGCTCGGGCAAGCTGCCCGAGATATTCACTTGTCCGGTAAAATAAACCTTAAGAGTGCCATTTTACTCAACCTGAGTTCGATTAATAAAAACTAATAAAGTAGTCTCCCCTAACAAGGGGCTCATCTTTTTAACGCGTAAGCGTAGCGAACAACACGATAGTGAAATTTAGAGGGGTGTTCATTCGTTTTTGCGACATTCTGATAAACATCCGCGAAGCATGCCTTCGCAACAACAACGCCTGGATTAACTCATTTTGTAATGATTTTCAGAGGCTGAATCCATTATCCATAGCAGAGGCACACCTTCGCAATAACAACACTTGGAGTTATTATGTATGAAATCTTTGGTTAGATTTTTGGGCTCACCTAATATGCACCCCTTTGTGTACTCCTCGTTCATTTTTTCTTGATAAAAAACGAACCAAAAAATCAAGGCTGATGCTTCGCTCCGGCTGTATCGCGAGGACCTCCATCGACCAACTTAATCAAAGGTCTAGCAATTTATGAGTGGATGAAGGTTCAAAAATCACCGTTACTCTCAAGAGCAGATCACGGCTTACGACCGGAGTGATTAAGCTAAGCGGTCTCAGTCGCCTCGCTCTCCTTAACGCCTCCACGAATCATAGGCCCTATTGAAAGTCGAACAGTGTGTTTCATCTTAAAAAACAGCCTACTGTAGACCGATACTGCCGATTGATCGGCTCTCGTCAGACAGTTTTTCTTTGATTTTTTTAGGGAGGTGTCTTTTGGGAGATCTGCATTAACAGATGTATTTTTTTAAAAGAATTAATTGACTCGAAAAATACTGCAGATTGCTCCTGCCCCCGAACACTTTTGGAGTCAACTGGAACAGCCTCCACGAATCATAGGTTTCGAAATAAGATATTGATAAAACATTCTGAGAAAAACTGTATAACGTAAAATACTCAGATACTTGTTTAATATTCACTACTCAAATGTGTCATACTATTCCAGTATAAGACCATTCCCCTTTTTTAAGGGGGACTTTCAGTAACTACTTTATTAATCGAACTCAGGCTCTCGGGCAAGCTGCCCGAGATACTCACTTTTCTGCCAGTAAAATAAGTCTTGGTGATTTTTCCGGGTTAAACTCCTCGCCCGAATAATTTCCCCAGCTATTTTTCAAGCTGAATCCACACTCATCAAACCTCTGCCTGAACCAGTTTAAATCATACAGTTTTACCCTCTCCTGATAACTCACCGGTTCAACAATATCAGCTCCGGAAAATGTGATTTTTTTGTAAACCATATTATCTTCAATAAACCTCTCTATATCGAAGTGGATATTTTCATATTGACCACTCTCACTCTTCACTAGATTTTTCTCAACCAAATTGGCATTTAAAAAGTCGATCATAAACCGCCCCTGAGGACGCAACATTGAATGGACGCTTTTTAATACTTTAAGATTTTCACTGTCTTCCAAAAAATACCCAAATGTGGTAAAAAGGTTCACAACTGCATCAAATGTATCATCAAGCGGTATTCTCATATCCCGCTCTTTAAATTGCACATTTTCAAGCCCTCTTTTATCCGCCTCTTTGGTTGCTTTTAAAATTGCCTGAGGAGACAGATCCACACCCGTGACACTGTACCCTTTTTCCGCAAGTGTAAGGGAGTGACGCCCCCTGCCGCATCCTAAATCCAGTACGTTTGGGTAAGTTTTCTTTGGTAAAACTTTTTCTATCAGTAGTGCTAAATCCTCAGCTTCTGACTCATTTCTATTTATATATAATTTCTCATATAGCGGGCTGTCGAACCACTCCTCAAACCAACTCATGCAATTCCATTATTAAATTCACAGTTATTCAATTAGGTCTGCCTCATTTTCTGCTGATGTTTTATTATCTTGGCAAACTTTTAACTATCAACAGACTATGACTTTTACCGAAAAACTACAACGGGCAATTACCTCTTCGAAATCCGTGCTTTGTGTGGGTCTTGATCCCGACTTATCGAAAATACCGGCACCCCTAAAAGAGCAGTTTAGTGATCCTTCTGATCAGGTTTTTGAATTTTGCAGACGCGTGATTGAATCTACCAAAATGCATGCCTGTGCTTACAAACCAAATCTTGCGTTTTTTGAGGCGTTAGGAAGTGATGGGTGGAATGTGTTTGACAGATTAATGGACGAAATTCCGTCCGGAAAAATTATCATTGCAGATGCCAAACGCGGAGATATCGGAACCACAGCTCAAAAATATAAAGAAGCCTTTTTTGATAAACTCTGTGTGGATGCAATAACCCTGAATCCTTTAATGGGCATGGATACACTGGATCCATTTTTGGATGATCACAGTAAGGCTGTCTTTGTACTCGCCATGACATCGAACCCCGGGGCATCTGATTTTTTACAGCTTCCAATTCTGAAGGGTTCTACACTTGGAACAATCATAGCAGAGGAACTTCAAAAAAAGCAGGATACGTCAAAAACACATATTGGCATGGTTGTAGGAGCTACGAATCAGCAGTCCAGTATCCCGGTTTTACAAGCTCATCCAAACAGTCACCTTCTTATTCCAGGAATTGGTGCTCAGGGTGGAAATATTGATGCTCTTGCAATTACACTTAAAGATCATACAGGTATTCCCATTATCAGTTCATCGAGATCAATTATTTACGCTGGAGAACACTCTCCTAACTGGGAGGAGCGGGTTTCCTCCAAAGCAGCAGAAATAAAAGAATCACTAACCGTTATTTCCAATAAATATGTCTAACCCCAAACAAGTAGTTATTTTATACACCGATGGTGCCTGTAGCGGCAATCCCGGACCCGGCGGCTGGGGAGCTTTGTTGATGTGGAACAAAAAAGAGAAAGAACTCAGCGGCGGTGAACCCGCCACCACAAACAACCGAATGGAGATGAGGGCTGTTATTGAAGGGCTAAAAGCCCTAACGAAACCTTGTCACGTAAAAATACACAGCGACAGCGCTCTGATCATTAACACGTTCCAAAAAGGATGGATTAACGGGTGGCAAAAAAGAGGCTGGAAAAAGGCTGACAAAAAGCCGGTGGAAAATCAGGATTTATGGAAGGAGATGCTCGATGCCATGAAGCCACATAATGTTGAGTGGGTGAAGGTGAAGGGACATTCAGGTCATCCGCTGAATGACCGCGTGGATGCACTGGCGGTGAATGCAATAAAACGGTAGTAAAATGAGACCCCTGAGGTTTTTGGAAACCTCAGGGCTCTGGTTCTGATCAAAGTAGACCCGTCAGGTTTTTGGAAACCTGACGGGTCTGGATTTAATCACCTAAGGCTCGCAAACGGCTTCAATTCCAAGCCATCAACCAACCCCAACCGGGCTCTCATCTCGCCTGTTTTCGCAATCATGGCCCCATTATCTGTGCAGTACTGCATAGCCGGAATCATTAAGCTCAGTCCTTCTTTTTTAGCCATCTCTTCCATTTTACTCCGAAGCATTGAATTTGCAGAAACCCCTCCTGCTACCATAATATATTTCACACCACTTTTCCGAACGGCTCTCCTTAATTTAGTAACCAGCACATCTGTAATGGCAGCTGATGCGCTTGCACAAATGTTGTGAATATTGGTTTGTATAAACTCATCATCCTTCTCTTTCAGATAGTAGAGTACACTTGTTTTCAAACCCGAGAAGCTGAAATCCAATCCCTTATTAACCATGCCGCGCGGAAAATCTGCAAATTCAGGATCTCCGGTTTGTGCGTATTTATCTACGACCGGCCCACCCGGGTATGGCAGATCCAGCATCTTGCCAATTTTATCGAACGCTTCACCGGCAGCATCATCCCGGGTTTGACCCAAAACGGTCTGTTCGAACGGTGCACTAACATGAACCAATCGGGTATGCCCGCCCGAAACAATGAGCGCGATAAATGGAAATACTTCATCATGCTCTATAAAATTGGCATACATATGCGCGTCGATGTGATTCACGCCAATCAGGGGTTTCTTCCACGAAAGCGACAATCCTTTTGCAAATCCGATTCCCACCAATAACGATCCCATCAAGCCGGGGCCTTGTGAAACAGCGATGGCATCGATCTTATCCATACCGAGGTCAGCC
>PWFZ01000222.1 GCA_003555185.1 Balneolaceae bacterium
AACCATTAAAAAACAACGAACCGATTTGGCTAAAGCCCGGACCCGCCTTCGGGGGATCACCGACACCGAGCACCCCAAACTATCCAAGTATGAAGCCCAGCAGCAGATCCTCGGCGAGCGGAACAGCTATTCACAAACCGATCCGGATGCTACCTTCATGCGGCTAAAAGATCAATCCCCGTTTGATAAACTCCTAGCTCCGGCCTATAACCTGCAGGTGGGAGCTCAGAACCAGTATGTGCTTGGCTATAGTCTGCACAGTAATGCCGCTGACAATGTGAATCTGGACGATCATCTGGATACATTATCGTTTCGCCCCGACTGGCTTTGCGCTGATGGCGGCTACGGCAGTTTGCACAATTTTGAACATCTCGATGAGCTTGGCGTCACCGCTGTTATTAAAGCCCCGGCGGGTAACCGGAAACCGGCTCCATACAGCCGCTATGCCATGAAGTATAACCCACAGCTTGATGAGTATCGCTGCCCGCAGGATCGGCCAATGCCTTTAAAGGAGATAAAAACCTATGAATACGGACCGGACAAGCAGCGATCGACCCCCACGCGTGTCTACCAGTGCACCGATTGCAGCGGGTGCCCGGTTAAGGCTGATTGCACACGCGGGGACGGTAATCGAACCATCCAGTTTACCACAGCCCTGGAGCAGTGGAAACAGGTGATGGCCGAGCGTATGAGCGGTGAAAAAGGCAAGAAAATGAGCCGGTATCGCGGGATGGCCATCGAATCGGTCTTTGGCCTGCTGAAAGCCAATGACGGGCTGGACCGGTTGGTCATGCGGGGCTACAAAATGGCTGGTGTGGAGGTTGGATTAAAGTCCATTGCCCACAATATTCGAAAAATGAGAACAGATATTAAAAATACGATGATTCTACACATTATGGCCGCAATGAATCTTCAACCGGTGCAATAATAAGAAGACTTGCCAGAAATAAACACCGGCTGCCGCTTGGTAAAAATTATAATTACCTTTTTGGACAGCCTCATTTTGTGACCAGCTCATATATCAATAAGTAATGGGAAATTTTGCGAAGTCTTTCCCCAATCATCCCCCTAAAAAGCTTCGCTTTTTTATCCCCCTTCGAAGGGGGACTTTTATCTCTTCCCTAAAACCAATGAAGCCATCAAGGCAGAACCGGTGAGGAAGCATTTTTCATCTATATTGTATTTTGGGTGGTGCCAGCTCCATTTGGAATCGGCTTCATCACTTCCGCTTCCTAAAAAGAAAAACGCCCCGGGAAAGTGCTTTTGATAGAACGCAAAATCTTCCCCCGCCATGATTGGTTTTTCCATCTCTACTGTGGATGTATCACCCAATAGTGCTTTTGCTGACGTGACCAAATGCGCAGCCAGTTCCGGGTCATTGTTTACCGCAGGATAGCCTTCATTAAATTCAAAATCATATCCGCCACCGGCATTTTCCATAATACCTTTCAAAATCGATTCCATCCGGTCGCGAATAATGTAGGCATTCTTTTCCGAAAAGGTTCTTACCGTGCCGATCATCTCAGCGAATGCGGGGATCACATTATAGGTAGTTCCTGCGCGGACTCTACCGATGGTTACAACGGCGGGCTCGGTGGGATCAATTGAACGGCTGACCAGCGTTTGGAACTGTGTGATCACCTGCCCCATCAGCACAATCGGATCGACCGTTAAATGAGGCGTTGCTGCGTGTCCGCCCACTCCTTTCAGGGTAATTTCAAACTCATCAGGCCGTGCCATCATCGGACCCGGTTTGGAGGCAATTTCTCCCGGCTTATAATCGGGATTGGTATGCATTCCATAAATCTCCTGAACCCCCTGCTCCTGCAGAAACCCCGTTTCACAAAGTAATCGACCGCCGCCCGGTAATGACTCTTCAGCCGGCTGAAAAATCAGCAGAACCTTTCCATCAATCTCATCCTGCATTTCGGCTAAAATATTGGCTGTTCCCAGCAGATTGCTGGTGTGTGCATCGTGTCCGCAGCAGTGGGCTGCGCCGACACGCTCCGACATAAATCCTTTTTTTTGATCTCCCTCCTCATCCATGGCCAGCGCATCAATATCCGCACGAAGGGCAATCACTCTGTCTGATTTTTTCCCCTCAATAATTCCCACACACCCGGTTTCCAGCGGACGATGGGTTTCAACGCCCAGCTTCTTCAATTCATGCAGAATATAATCGGTGGTATCGTGCTCCTTAAAACTGATCTCCGGGTTTTTATGAAGATAGCGGCGTGTCTGCACCATGTAATCAAAATGATCTTTTGCTTTCTGCTGTATGGTGCGGTTTAAATCTGCCATTGTAGAACGGGTTAACTTTGAGTTATGTTAGTGTGAAAGAATTAAGAAATACATCAACCAAATATAGAGATTTATGAATCCATTTGAACTGCATATTCCCACACGCATATATTTCGGAAAAGAGAAAGCTGATGACTTTTTCGAACAACTTCCCTCCTACGGAAAAAAAGCAATGATAGTCATTGGTGGAGGGAGCGTTGAAAGGATGGGATACCTTGACGAAGTACAAGATCATCTGAAAAACGTCGGGGTGGATTTTGTACTGTTTGAAGGAATTGAAGCTAATCCTCACGCACAGACTATCAATAAAGCCGCGAAAATAGGGAAAGAAGAGAGCGTTGACTTTATGATTGCCCTCGGTGGCGGTTCCGTGATGGACGCATCCAAAGCCATTGCCGGATTGATCCATGACGATCTTGATGACATTTGGCCATACACCGTTGGCGGGCCAAAATACCGCCAGATAAAAGGTGCCCTGCCCGTAACCTGTATTCCAACCACTGCGGCAACGGCCTCGGAAGTAACGGCACATGCGGTGATTTCGAATCCTGAAGTAAAAGGGAAGTCACCGGTCAGCTACCCGTTTATGAAACCATCGGCATCGTGGCTGAACCCCGCCTATCACACATCATTGCCAAAAACCACTACGCGTGATGGCGCATCCGATATTTTGAGCCACGTTTTCGAAAACTACCTTCTTGGAGGCAACGACTCCGATCTGGCAGACCGCTACAGCGAGGGCGTGATGGAAACCGTGCTCGACACCCTCCCCAAACTAGAGCTCGACCCCAAAAACGAACATCTTCGTGGTCAGCTATTGTGGGCATCTACCATGGCGCTGAACGGAATGCAGATTGCAGGACGAAAAGGTGCACCCTTTACACTTCACAATCTGGAGCACGCATTGAGCGGACAAAATCCCGAACTGGCCCACGGACGCGGCCTGGCGATTCTGTATCCCGCCTATTTCAGATGGTTATACAAAAACGACCGGGCGATTGACCGCATGGCACTGCTTGCAAAACGATTGTTTGGCATCTCAAAAGAAGATCAAAAAGATAGTGCAATGGCGTTTATCAATAATTTTGAAGGCTGGCTGAAAGATAGTCAACTATACGAGCGACTTTCTGATCAGAATATTCCCGAAGAAGTCTTCGGTGATGTGGCCGACTACGCCATTAAAATCTATGGTGGCGGAAAAGATGAGCTTGCAGCCGCCGGTCCCCTCACCCGCAAGAATATCATTGAAATATTCAAACTCACCGAGATGCAGGAACCTGTAGAAGAAGTGGTGTAAAAAGTCTCCCCTAATAAGGGGAGATTTAGAGGGTGTTCATTGGGTTGAGGCCCGAATCCCCGCACAAAATAGCGCAAGTCGCAAAGAAATAGCGCAAGTATTCACTTGTGCCCCTCGTTGGAAAGAAGAAACTACACCAGACCCGTGATGTCTTTGGAGACATCACGGGTCTTTTTTTTGAAATCCGCTTAAATAATTCAGGCTTTCTTTACTGACTCACCCATTTGGTAGCAGAGCTACGAATGAAGGGCACCGCAGCAGAGCTACGGTACCAGATTAAAGATCCCCGCACAATATAGCGCAAGTATCCACTTGTGCTCCTGTTTTCTTCTTTGGGTGGCGCAAGTATTCACTTGTGCTCCTCTTAAAGCTGTTCAAATAGAGTAATTCACATCAACTCCGTTTTTCCTGACTCACTCATTTGGAATACGTTGATTTGGGGCACAAGTGAATACTTGCGCCATCCAAGGGAAGGTTGTTTTTTTATATGGACTTATACACCTCCATTTTTTACTATGAAGATGTTCCATATTCATTTTTCCTTTTTCGAATCAAAACAAATCACACATCATGCGTTCTGTCTATTTTTTGCCCATTCTGATTCTCCCCTTATTTCTACTCATATCGTGTAATAGTCCATCCGATAATAGCCAATCCGAACAGGGGCCTCAGTGGTGGAAAGGGAATCTGCATACCCACTCTTTCTGGAGTGATGGATACGATTTTCCCGAGATGATTCTGGATAGCTACATACAAGAGGGATATCATTTTGTGGCGATGACGGAGCACGACCTGTTTCCCGATCATGAAAAATGGCTGACGGTAGAAAAAGGGTCAGATCGTGAAGATGCACTGCGTGATTATCTGTTACGGTTCGGGAGCGACTGGGTAGAGGTTACAGATACAGACACCGCCTACCGGGTTCGCCTTAAAACATTTAATGAAATGCAGGAGCTGTTTGATAAAGATGGTCAATTTTTGATGATACAGTCCGAAGAAATTACAGACAGGCATGATAATAAGCCGGTCCACCTTAATGTCCATAATCCCACTGAAGTTATTTTGCCTCAAGGTGGAGAGAGTATCAAAGACGCCTTACAACAAAATTTAAATAGGGTTATTGAGCAGCAACAGGAATCTGATCGAACGATCATTACCCACATCAACCATCCCAATTTTGGATGGGCAAAAACAGCGGACGATCTAAAGCCTTTAGAGGGAACGCGGCTATTCGAAGTCTATAACGGCCACCCGCTGGTAAACAACTATGGCGATGATGAACGCCCCGGCACGGAAGAAATCTGGGACGAAGTG
This sequence comes from Balneolaceae bacterium, assembly GCA_003555185.1. Classification (GTDB taxonomy): domain Bacteria; phylum Bacteroidota; class Rhodothermia; order Balneolales; family Balneolaceae; genus SW132. The sequence continues at coordinate 4,913 of PWFZ01000222.1, forward strand.
ATTACCCATAACCTCCTGGAAGGGAAACCTCCCATGTTGGGAATTGCCGTGGATGATGCCCATCACTACAGGGAGATTGGTCCGGAGTATGCCAATCCATTTCGGGGTTGGGTGCATGTCCGCAGTGAATCACTCCACACTGACTCCCTCCTTTCCGCATTGGAAAAGGGCGACTTTTACAGCTCCACCGGCGTTACCCTGCATGATGTCTCCT
>PWFZ01000319.1 GCA_003555185.1 Balneolaceae bacterium
ATTCCCGCCATAAAAATGAGTGTGAGAATCAAACCGCCAAACAACACTTTTGGATAATGATGTTGGTTGAGGGCCGAAATTTTATTCAGCGTGAAGTTTAACCCCGAATAGATTGAGCTCGATTTTTCATTGAAAACCCTTCCTTTTTTGGACTTTGTAAGAGCTACCGGCAAAAAGAAGATGGTTACAACGTAGGCTAAAAGAACCCCCAATGCTGTGTATGCTCCAAATTTTTGCATTGGAACAACAGTGCTGCTGATTAACGTGGCAAAACCAATAGCTGTAGTAACACTAGTTAAAAATGTGGCGCTGCCCAGCGTTTGCAACATCTCCAGTATAGATTTTCTTCTGTCCAATCCGCTCTCACGCGAATCATCAAACTTGGAAATCATGTGAATCGCATCTGCTACTCCTACGCAAAGAAGAATAGGAGCAATTGTGCTGCTCATAATTTCGAGATACCCACCGGTTAGATGGATGAACGCAACAGTGAACAGGAGGGTAGTCCAGACAATAATCATCGGAAATAATACGCCCCATATGCTTCTGTATAAGTACCAAAGCAATAATATGATCAGGAATGATGAAATCGCTATATACATGAAAATTTCGCTGTTAAGCAGATTCACATATTGATTTCTGAAGTAAGGGATACCCGACTTATGAAATTGATAGGTCCCCGAATAGGTTTTAGTAATCTCATCAATTGAATTAATAATCTTATTTCGATTCGGGTAAGTGTTTTCCTCTTCATCGATTTCGAGCACAAAAGCGGTGGTATTGGCATTCGAATTAATTAGAAATCCATCCAGAAATGGATCATCAATCATACTCTGCTTGATGTCTTCTAAATTAATTTCCCCGAAATCATCACTCTTGAAATAGGGTTCGAAGGTTAGCTGATCGTTGACATTAAGAATCTGTTGGGCATTCCAAAGGCTTCTTACCGATGTGATATGCTCTATTTGTTCAAAGTTCTCTGTTAGATATTTTATATCCCTGATGACTTCCGGAGTAAACATAATGTCTGATCGGAATCCAACAAGTATAGAGTTGTCGTCCCTGCCAAACTCATCTTCAAGCAGTTCATAATCTTTAATAACTACATCATCTTCAGGATAAAACCCCTCCAGATTGAAGTCTGCTTGAATATTGGAAGCCGGATAAATAGCAAAAAAGATAAGGATTACCATACCTGCAATTACAGAGCCGGGAGCAGCTAAAAGTATTTCACCAAATCGTTTCAAAGGAATTTATTTCGACGTTGTAGATTTTGGTAAATGAACCGAAAGGCAGAGAGGTGCATTCCTGATTTTTAAAAGTAAAGTGAGATTCTCCCAAACAGAAAACTATTATCTGTGTACTGACTAAATGTAAAGTGCCCATAAAATGGGGAGGATGAATCGCCGGCAAAAAGGTTGGTGCCAAATGCGACTTCTAATCCATCCCGGACTTCGTAGATTCCCTGAATTTGGGTCCAAAAATCGTCTCCAAAAAAGTTATAACGCCCACCAATTATTGTTTGAAGCCGCTCTCTTAAAAATGTGCGCTGAGCAAATGCAGTGGCGTATGGGAATATTTGCTGAGGTAAAACCCGCTCTTCATAATTTAAAATCACTTCTATATAACCCTGCAGACTGACAGTTGCACCATAAATATCTGTTTGCGCTCCAATCATTTGTTGGTACCACGGTTTGGACAATAAATAACCATCATCTCTTAAATCAAACTCTTGTAAAAGTTGAAATGCTAAAAGTGGATTATCAACTGCTTCTTCCAGTCTGCTAATAGATACAGGTAAAAAAGTAAATAAGCGTTCGTAAACAAATAGTGCTTCTGACTTTACTATCCATGTATCTGATACCTGCCATGAATTGGCGTAACCGGCCATCGGGGAGGTTCTGTATGTTTCAGTAAGATCAATAGATGGTTGCTGCAGTGGAAGTCCGTTAAAGTCTTGATTGGGAACTGTAATGCCATAAGCAGGCATCGGATGTGCCCAATAATAAACCATAAGATCAAGATCGATGGATGAATTAATATCCCAGGTGAATTTTGCAGCTAGCTGGATATCCTGAACTGTTGGATTTCTATCAGGTTCGGTATAATTAATTGGAAATGCAGGTGGTATGGTCTGAGCAGCAAACCAACGGGAATCAGGAGGGGGGAGGAGGTCATTTTGTATTGTAGGCGCTGCTACAAATTGTAAGGAGTTATTTCCAAAATAGCGTTGAACGTTTAAAGCTGTTACGCCTATCCGTAAATCCGATGGCTCCTGGGTTAGGAACTCTCTCAAATCAACAGGTGTAAGAATATCATTTACAAAACCACCATCTGATTTACCCCAAATTATATCTTGTTTGCCCACTCTAATATCATAGTTGGTAGTATACCAATCGAAATATGCTTTTTTGAGCTGGATCTCTACATCAGTAGAATTAGAGTACCTGTTAATGAAGTCACTCTCAATATGTAAGCTTCCGAAAGATAAATTCTTATCCAGATTCATCCGAAGCCTGTTGCGTGCAGCTATCAATTCATAATCGGGGGTCGTTTGTATAGCATTATAGTTTTGCAATACTCCCGAAAATTCGGTTTGAGCGAAACTGTTTGTTGGATAGGAGATTAGGATGACAAAAAGTAGTGGGAGTACTCTGTAAATTTTCTTCAATCTGACTAATATAAAAGTTTTTTAATATTTATCAACAATAACATTGATGCTTAGTTAAAATATGGTTAAATTTAATGCATTGTGGATTAACCTTACCCGTTTTCTACAATCCATTTCAGTATGAATTAAAACTTTTCATTTTCGAAGCTCAATCAACCTATGGCGCACGAAAGAATCGAAGTAGACTTATCCCTTGCTAAAACTTACGAATTGCTAAGCAACCCCGTTCATTTTACAAAGTTTTTAGATAGAATTGATTCTATCGAGAAAATCAACTCTCAGACATTCGACTATAAAACGAAGATTGGTGGAGAGGAGTTTCATTGGACTACAAATATTATTGATAATCTTAGAAACACACGTTTCGCATGGATTACAATAAATGGCAATTTGAATCAAACAGGAACTATTCGTTTTACCCCACTAGATAACGGTGAACGAACCAGAGTAGATTTTTCTTTAGATTACCGAACATTTTTCGGCGAGCCTGAAGAAGATCTGGCAAGCTTTATTGAAGGATTACCAGCGCAGTTAAAAGTTGATCTGGAAAAATTCAAAGAGCTGGCTGAAACTGATACTTTCAAAGATGAAGTAGTTGAAGAAACTACTGAAGAAGGAAAGGAAGTAACAGCTTAAAGCGACTTTATACCATTGCAAAGAAAATGTGCATCTAAACCGTGCGCATTTTTTTTTGAACGCATTTCTCAAAAAACGGTTTTATGGCATTTTCATTTGATGAATTTAAGACATCAAATATTTCTCAGATTCCACACTATCTAGTGATTGGTCATCCATTGGGTCATACACTTTCTCCGTTAATGCATAATGCTGCATTGACACATTACAATATTAAAGCCTCTTATGCAGCTGTTGATATACGGGCAGATGAATTAGCCAGCTTTATATCCTGGATGAATTCGAAGAACTTTAAAGGTTGTAATATCACGATTCCGTATAAAGAACAACTGATATCTGCTATAGATCATTTTGACAGTTCTGTACAGGGTATTCAAGCTATTAATACTATTAGTAAGACAGATCCCGGGGGTAATACACTAATAGGTTCGAATACGGATATTTACGGTTTTACTCAGCCTTTGTTTAAATACGAAGACTTTATTGATGGTACCCGGGCAATTGTATTTGGTACCGGTGGTGCAAGTAAGGCTGTAGTATCAGCTTTGGGAGAACTCGGAATTGAAGAAATTGTTTGGGTATCGAGAAACCCGGCACGGATTCAAAAGCCGGAGAGTGATTTGATATTTCACATCGTAGATTATAATCAATGGCAGGCCTTTACTGATGAGGCTTCTATTATTGTGAATACAACTCCTCTTGGTATGGGTGATTTTCTAAATGAAACTATTATAGGTGAACAAGATATCTCATTGGTAGAAAATAAGATATGCTATGATCTTATATACAATCCTGAGAAAACGAAATTTATTACAATGGCGGAGGAAGCCGGGGCAAGAACCATAAATGGTCTGGATATGTTGATTCATCAGGGAAGTCGTTCTTTTGAAATTTGGACAGGTAAACAATTCCCTATTAATGATATTAGAGATCTTCTTACCACACATCTTCGAAATCAATGAAAATTATAAAGCCTGAAATTTTCGAGGCGAATAATATCCAGGCCGGATTTACGCTTAGTAACAGAAATGTTATTAATACGAATGGAGAAATACCCGGGCTTAACCTGGGGCACAACACAGGAGTAGACAATCAGGAGATTGAGGGTAACATTGATCATTTTTTATCAAAATATGAAATTCCTGAGAATCAACTTGCAATGGCCTCGCAAGTTCATGGAAGAAATATCACATACGTAACTACAGGTGGTATTTATAAAGATACTGATGCACTTATCACGGATACACCTGGAATTATGCTTGGTATTCGAGTTGCAGATTGTGCGGCTCTATTATTGGCAGATATTAAGAATTCGGTTATTAGCGCGGTTCATGCCGGATGGAGAGGCGCTGCACTAGGGGTCTTACCTGATACAATCGAGGAAATGAAATTTCGAGGGGCTGATCCGGAATCGATTAGTGCTTTTATTTCTCCATGTTTATCAGATAGTATTTTTGAGGTTGGTGAAGAGGTAGCCGAACAATTTCCATCTGAATTCGTTGACTATAAGAGTTTTGTTAAACCACATCTCGATCTAAAGGGGTTTCTAAAACATCAGCTCATGAATGATGGTGTACCTGAACATAACATAGACATGGACAAAGGATGCACATTGAGTGACAATAGCTTTTATTCTTACAGAAGAGAACGGGGCAAGGCCGGAAGAATGTTGGGATTCATCAGAATGAAACTTTAAAATAATCAAACAGCTTTGCGCGTAAGTTACTCACCCGGATATTTAGCTCCCTTACCGGAAGGGCATATTTTTCCTATGGGGAAATTCAAGGCTCTTCATAGACATTTACTGGACAAAGAAAT
>PWFZ01000165.1 GCA_003555185.1 Balneolaceae bacterium
CGGACTTCACCTTCATCTGTTAAAACAAAAATTCTCCGTTCATTGATATCGATATCAAAGTGTGATTTTAGACCTACCTCAGATCTAAACAGATATCTGTTTGCTAATTTCCCGATTTCATCAAATTCATGAATCCACAATGGATTCTCATGACTCGTATTTGTAGAAACAAACAGCCGTCCATTTTTACTGACTCCATCAATATATTTCCTCAATGGCTGAATGGCATCCGCTTGACGAAGTATCATATCCATAAAATTATAATATTCGTCAGCTACTGAATCTATTTCCGGTATGGTTAGAGTTTCAGTTTCCCATAGTAGCTCTCCGCTCAGATCATAATTACTAACTTTTGGAAATGCTTCATATACAATAAACACGCTCCCTTTACCACTGTTAACGGCAAACACATGAGGTTTGAAATAGGCAAATACTTCTCGATTTGATATTGCCGACCTGAATACATCATAGTCAATTTCATCGGCACTCCCTTCAGGGACTTGCCCAAATTGTGATGGGTTTTCACCATTCCGGTTTATCATTTTAAATAAAGCTTGATCAGCTGTAGAGTTAGGAACAAGCAGTTCTTCCCGGTTGATCACTGTTGGTTTGTTAATCCGGTGAGTACCGTAGTCTCCGTAAACAATGGAAGAAATGTGATCTCCATCCGGTGAGAATTGATGAATAACGAACTGCCTGTCATCAACCAGAAAAATGGAGTCCTCCAATAAGGAAATATTTGAAACGGATTGATATTCCCCGGGCCCGCTCCCCTTTCTGCCAATCTCATGGGTGATCTCTCCACCGAGTGAAAGTCGCACAACGTTTTCCAGACCACTATCAAATACAATCAACCCTTCATTACCATCAAATCGTATTCTTTGAGGATTAGCTAAAACTACTTCATCATACGACACAATTGTCTCGAAATCATGAAGTTCAATGGATTCGGGGATATCAACTACTTTTGAATCATCACCACAGGAAATCAGGCCGATAAATAAAAACAGATGCAATAAGAAAATTATTTTTCTCATTACTCCTTCAAACTTGTCTGATATGCTAGTGAAGGCTTGTACTTATAAATCAGGTGGGTTACATCTATGACAACCCCTGTCATTGCATCAGGCTGGACTTCTATATCTACTATGAGATCATACGAGTTCGATAATGTCTCAAATACGTTTTCAAAGAATGAGACATGAAGCTCTTTACCGTCAAGCGTAATGATTTCTGTATTGGAAATTTCAACCTCGATTGTCAGTTCCGGCAACTCTGTTAAATCTGCCTCTGCTTTCGAACAGCCAAATAATAGGAGGAGAGTGGATACAATTAAAATAGCTCGTTGAGTCATAGTTAAGATATTTTGGTTAAAGTTATGTTTTGAGGGAATTATAATTTTGGGAAATGGTTAATCCATCTCGATTGCATACCGCACCACCTGCTGTTGGCCGGTCTCCTCGTCGGTTTCGCGGGTGTAAAGTTGAGATTTATCTACTCTGGCAATTGACGTCCCATCAGGCAGCTCAAATCTCGCCATTAATTGGCCTGTCTCTTCAAGCACCCACCATTCGGTGACTTTTTCATTTTCTGTGTAAACCGAAATCCAAATTCGTCCGGAATTGTCTGCAAACATCTGCCGAAGTGCAGGCCAGGTGCCGGGAATCTGCATGGATTGAACTGCATCCCGAAGCTGCTCATGGTCATCCACACTGTTTATCGCATCACCCCTGGTCAATTCTTGTTCCTCGAACGGATAATAGAAGGACGAGTGATGATTGGCTTCTGCATCATGAACATGAATCAAAAACTCTTCTGTATTTGCCGAATAAATTCGATCCTCACCCGACATGGCTAATAGCCCCCGTGTTTCAAATGGTGGAGGAATAAGAAACCATTCTGTAACAATATGTTTTGGCTCTGGAATTTCAAAAATGGATTCGGGCTTGTCGCTGTTATGGCCACTCCATTGGTAATATCTGTTTACACCTATACTGTCGGGGTTTTCTCTGTACAGAAAAGGTGAAGTACGGGATGTTAACAGTAGTGAGCCATCACTCCTGATCGAATGAAAGCCCGGATTCATAAAACCCGGTTCCGGAAAATTTTCCCAGCTCTCACCGCCTACCACAATCACACCCTCGTATTCGGGAAATTTCCGGGCATCTGTTCCCAATTCGAATATATTGACCCTGTTTCCATTTGGATCGTACGCATACAGGCGGTTATCATGAATATTCATTCTGCCCACCCAACGAAATTCACCCGGGCCACCTCCCTCACGTCCAAATCGACCAAGATAATCACCGTCTTGCATAAATAGATGAATGGTGTGCTGTCGCGGGTCACCGATATACACCCTGCCATCGCTGTCAGTAATAACCGAACCGAAAGTAGTAATTGGATTTTCATCTGTATCGGTGAAAACCTGTTCACGAATGAGTTTAAGGGTATCGGCGTTGACAATATCTGCGGATGAGTAGATTGTCACGTTTTCCAATTCCAGAATATGCTTTGGTGCGTCTGCAGATTTTTGCTGGGTACAATTTGCCAATAGGAGTGAAAAAGAGATAGCAGTGATAAGTTTTTTCATAGTAATGAACGTATACTTGAGTAAGTTTTATTGATGAATAGTAGTTATTTGAGCCCTCCTCTACGAAAAGAGTAGTTTAAATATTTGAGAGGTGCAAAATTTTTGAGGGAATTATAATTTTAGAAATGGTCAATCTATCTCGATTGCATATCGCACCACCTGCTGCAGACCAGTCTCTTCATCGGTCTGACGCGTATACATATACCCATTATTTATCACTTCAATCGGCTCGTTTCGCGGCCATTCGAACTTAGTGATAAGCTCCCGTCTCTTCAAGCACCCACCATTCATAGGTATCAAAATCGTCTACAATCGTTGAAACCCATAACCTTCCTTCATCGTCCACCAAAAGATCATTAAGTGCAGGCCAGGTTTCAGGTAGATTTTCTACTTCCCGGATCATGTTTGCCAATACTCCATCACCAAGCGGGGAATCTTCATTTTCGTAACGGCGAATAAGTTCATTTTTAGATAACGATAGGTTATCAAATGGATAATGGATCTGTTGTATATAATCGCCATCCGGTGAGAGTTTATTAATTTTAAAGTCCCCTGATCTCGCGGTATATATACAATCATCACCGGATACTGCAAATAAAGATTTTTCAAAGAAAGGAAATGTACGTATTGCATTATATGGTATCTCAGTATCCTGTACCAGATACACCATAAGCTTACGATCAAGTTGTTCCAAAAATGGCCCTCGGACAATGGTTCCCATTGAGTCCTGAATCACATACCTGATATAACTATCACGATCTTTATATTCATCGGGCCTTCGGTGATGAGAAACTAGCAGCCTGCCGTCGTTTCTTGGGTAGAAGTTCAGAGGAAAGTGTAGGGTCAGTTTTTTGCCAAAATCACCTTTATTCTTCGGTAATAGCTTTATAGTGTGGGAAAATGAAAAGTCGTCCAGATTAAAAACCTCAATCCGATCTGGGAAGAAATTATAGGAGTTTTCATAATTCGGAACATACAATCTGTTTGAATATATCCTCAACGTTGTATTGGGAGAAATTGCGGCAAATTCTGCAGGCCCCTGTCCCTGACGGCCAATCGATGTTTCGTACGTTCCTTCAGGATCAAAAGCATGTACGGCCGTTTTATTTCTATCTGCAATGTACACCCTGTCTTGCATATCTACCGCAAATGCTGAGATGACCCCGACAAGTACATCATCAGTAGACCCAAATGTTTGACTCTTCTCAAAGTCTATGGTGACGGTTGATTTATTCTCAATGACATCCAATTCAGTAGCTTCATTCTGTGAATCCACCACCTGTAATTCATTTAATTGCGGTATGTATATCTCATCAGGAATTTCTACATCAGGTTCACCTGAACCCGATGCAATGAATAACAAAGTAAAAACAACCAAACAGAGCTTTTCTTGCTTAAATAGGTTCATACTGTCTCTTATAAATAGTTAATTTTACTCAATCTACCGGACTGATTTCACTAAATCAATAATAAAACGATCTCTCTAATAGCTCTTCACTAATTTTCCGTCAGTTCAATCCGGTACTTCACCACATATTCGACATCCGTTTCTTTATCAATCTCTTTGGCGAAAAGATATCCGTCTTTGATGTCGAATATTGTTTTACGTGGACGCTGCAACTTCGCCAATAGTTCGCCCGATGGGGACAGAATCCACCACTCATTATTCTTACGCTGTCCATCCATCGGCACTGCTGCCCAGATCCTGTTTTCATCATCCAACATCAAATTATCCAAAATGGGGTTGGTCTCCGGCAACTCATTATCCATGCTTTCAAGCCCCTTCTCTATATCCCGTGCATTGTATCCAAAAGGTGCTGTTTTGGCATACTCATCAAGATCAAATGGCAAGCCCTTGAGAGGATAATAAATCGCAGATTGGTAGATGCCGTTTGAGTCGTATTTCTTAATCAGAAAATCACTGGTCCAAATCGAGTATAATTCATCTTCGCTAGATAGTGCGGTAAGGGTTTGCCCCATCATTTGCCCCAACCTTAATGATGGGGTCATCGTTTTAGTTGACGCGTTTATCGAAAGAGAACTCGGAAATACAAGAGGTTCAAAATTCAACACATTTCCGTCTGTATCCATAAGCAGATATTTAAGGGTATCAGATTCCTGTTGGGAGAAGCTGACTAAGTGATTCCCATCTTTTCTGGCCATAATCAGACCTACCCTCATACCCTGAACAGCTTCATGATCTCTGATTTCCAATTGCTCAAGCAGCATCGAACGGTCAAAGGAGTAATCATCTGTATTGAAAATAGTTAAACGTTGATTTGTGACATCACGAATGAACACTTTTCCAGCCTTGGCTTGCACGTCAAATACAAAGCCATACTCACCGGGCCCTCTGCCATGTCTACCAAGTTGAGTATGAAAAGTGCCATTTTCATCATAGACGTAGATAGAATGTTCGTTATTTGTGTTTGTGTTCGCATTAAGAATAATGACTCTTCCCTGATCATCAACAACGGCATCATCTAGAGTAGTTAAATAAGGCTCACCTGTTTCTCCAAACGTTTGCTGAG
>PWFZ01000085.1 GCA_003555185.1 Balneolaceae bacterium
AGATTTAAACAGAGCTTTAGGTAATTGGAAGGGCCATTGGGTCATCATTAGTATTGACTTCGAGGAACTGGACACCAGCGAAGGTTGCCAGATAATAAGGCATAATGCTGGTCATATGACCGGAGAAAATATTGGAACTTATACGTATATTTATCGCCCCAAGAAAGAAATTCGCAAGAAGCTATTTGATAATTCGACGGCTGATGATCCAGGTGAACAAATAGAAGATATCGTAGATTCAATAACAATAGACGACTACGAATGTATTTTTACAGGCAAAGCAATAGCTGATTTTTCAGACGATGAGCTTTATAAATCGATTGTAGGGGATTTTGAAGACGATTCCTTTCCAGATCCTGATGAAGAGGATAACAGCGTCATCGGGGTAAAGATTCCAAATCTCCATTATGAGGTATCATGCACTTTCGCAAAGGCGTTAAGAGATGTTGTCTCTGATCTCAGAGGATACAGGGATAATCCTATGTTGGGATTGTTGAGGGGCACAGAAAAAAATATTGAAGTCACAGAAGCTGAAAAAATTATTGAGGCAGTCTCAAGCCTCAATAATGAAATATCTGAATTGGATGAGATCACACGAATATCTGAGGGAATTCAGGCAAAATTACACACCACTGTAGGCTACACCTATTCCCCATCTATCGACATCAAGTCTGCCCTTCCCGAGGATATTGAGAAACTATTGCAGAGATTGTCATTGAAAGTCGGGGAGGCTCTCGATGGTGACTACCGAGGTGAGATCACTGAGCTTAGCCTAGGCGCTGCCAACCTTATCTTCCTTTCCCTTAAGCTATTGGAATACGAATTCAAAATCGCCAGTGATCGGGTGGCCCACTTTTTATTGATAGAGGAGCCTGAGGCGCATATCCATACGCACATACAGATGACACTGTTTGAAAAGTATGGCTATGAAAAGACCCAGGTGATTGTCTCAACCCATTCGACCCACCTATCGTCTGCGAGCAAGATCAGAAGCGTAAATATCTTGTCAAAAGGATATCAAGAGGCGCATGTTTATCAGCCCAGTATAGGCCTGGAAGAACATGAATGCAAACGTATTGAAAGATACCTTGATGCTATAAGGAGCACATTGCTGTTCGCAAAGGGCATCATGATTGTTGAAGGCGATGCAGAAATGATTTTGATACCAAGCATGGTAAGAGAGGTTTTCGGTATCAGCCTCGATGAGCTTGGTGTCAGCTTGATTAATATGGGCAGCACAGTGTTTCAAAATATTGCGAAAATATTCCATGAAACACGGGTGCAAAGGAATTGCGCCATCATCACAGATCTTGACGAATCAATATATGAGCTTCCAGAAGATCCAGATGACGATGATGAGGAAAAAAAGAAAAGCAGGAACTCTCAGGTCGCTGGGGAGCAAAGGAAAGAAAAACTCGAAAGCTTTTGTGCTGGCAATGATTATGTGAATGTATTTTTCGCAGACCATACCTTTGAAGTCGATTTTTTATTGAACGACAATTCACATGAAATCGTCAAAACATTAGAGGACATTTACTCAAGGGGTGCAGATATCAAACAATCAACTGAACGACTGGAGAGCGATGACTTGGCTGTTGCTGGCAAAGAGGTTTTGCGGATCGCAGAAAAGATCGGTAAAGGCTGGTTCGCTCTTATTATCGCAGAGAATGTGTTCAGCGACACCTTTATTCCAGATTACATTATTCAAGCTTTAGCATTAGTCTGTTCAGAAACGATTGATGATTCAACCATCCGGGCCATGGGGCTGTATAGAATAAAGGACAGGCGAAAGGGCGATGCTTTCAAGCCTGTCTTTGCAGAAATCAAGGAATTGAAAAAACTCCCACCGGATGAGTTTAATGAGCAATACAAAGAGCGCCTTCCCGATGATCAGCTGACTAGGTTCATCGAACTCCTCGAAGAAGTCCGTAATGACGATTAAACTGAACGACCAACAGGCCGCTGCAGCAAATCACCCTGGCAATGTCCTCGTGACTGCTTGTCCTGGAAGCGGGAAGACCAGGGTCTTGACACATCGTATCGTTAAAGAATTGTCCGAGCTAGAATCGACAAAGCACAGGGTAATCGCGGTTACCTTCACCAACCGGGCCGCCGAGGAGATTAAATCCCGACTTGATGACCCAGAAATATCCTTATATCAACTCTGGGCAGGAACCATACACTCCTTTTCCTTAGATTGGATTTTGCGACCATACGCTTGCTATTCTAAATATTTAAAAAAGGGCTTCAGCGTGGCTGATGAGTTCTATATCCGAAGTCTGAAAAATAATCTTAAACAGAAATATGGGTTTAAATATTACGATGACATAGACACAAGAATCGATCGTAGCGGCAATACTGTAAGCTGCTCAACAAATGAAAAACGGCTCAAAAAAGAATATTATGAATATCTTACCGAAAGAAAGCTTATCGATTTTGATATGGTGTTGTATTTTGCTTATGAATTAATGCGCAGGATTAATGAGATTCCTAAGACGTTAGGTGCAATTATCCGATCCATTTGTATCGATGAGTACCAGGACACACAGGATCTGCAGTATGGGATTCTTTCGGAGATCGTTAAAAATTCATTTGGATTTTCTAAGGTTTTCATCGTTGGGGATGTCAACCAGGCTATCTATAGCTCATTAGGCGGGATAGCGAAAACCCGACAAGAGATTATCCAGGAGTTTGAAATTGACCACTTAGCGCACCTACGCTTGACTGGAAATTATAGATCCACCCAAAGGATTATTGATTTATCAATCAATTTGCAGGCTGACGAGACGCAAGTTGTATCTCTTGCCGATTTTGCGGATGAGAGAGGCATCATCACGTTCAATAATCAGGATTACCATAAAGATGACATTCCAGAGTTGATCGCAAAGATGGTTGCTCTCCACATCGATAATGGAGTACCGAGCCATGAAATATGTATTTTAGCTCCGCAATGGTGGCTTATTACAAGTTTAGGACGGAAGCTTGTTACGATGCTTCCTGATGTCAAGTTTGATGCGCCTGGCCTTTCACCCCTTCATCACCAAAGAGACAATATTTGGTTCAAGATTGCTCGCCTTTTCTTGGTGGAGCCTGAGCCAAGGCTGTACTTACCAAGGCTTCGTTGGGCAGGGGCAATTATAAGGGAACTTGAGATTCTTCTGGGAACTGATCTGCCGGATGAATATAGGACCGCCCGAAGACTGCTCATGCTTGCGAATTCTATCAAGAGTATCGAAAATGACGGGATTCCAAATTTGAAGGATGTTTTCCGTCAATTGATGGTGTATCTAAAGATCAAGATCGATGATCATTCTTCATTGGCGGAGCCTTGGAATAGTTTTTTTGAGAAAGCTAATGACCGGCTTAACAACCCCGAATATAATATCCCGAGCGACATACTTTCTTTGAAAAAAATGTTCAAACGACCAGGTGGCGTTGTGGTCACATCATGCCACAGTATTAAAGGGGAAGAATATGAGACCGTAATTTGTTATGGAATCCTGAAAGGATACATTCCCAATTGGAATTCCGTTTTCGATGCAAACATCGATGAGGATGTCGAAGCTCGGCGGTTGCTGTATGTCATTTTTACAAGAGCAAAAAAGAACCTTCATTTAATTTCTGAATATGGAAGAAGAACTCAACGGGGAAACTCGTACTGTACAAATCAAAATATTGAATGCGTTGATTGTGAATACGATGCTTTGGATCAATACTTTTGAGAACAAGTACAATCTCAGGCCAATATTTATGAGGGCAAGCAGGCTATTCATTCTCTTTTAACTTAAAAACACACAACCTTGCTGGTTCAGGGGACGGCAAAAAGCCCGCCGCCCCTGACCAGCCCGTTATGCTCAGAAGCTGTGAAACATTATGATCCCTACTGAATTGAAAATGGAAGACTTATCGGGGATAGAAAAGCTTCAGCCAACTTTGATTCTCAACTTGGTTTTCGCCCAAGGCGACAGGGATATTAGCCGCCGCACGGCATTGAATCGGAGGCTGTATATAAGATTGCTTGACAAGTCGGTAGATGAATACAACGAAGCAAGAGAATTGATCGTTGCTCAAATTGCTGAAGGGCAGCGAAGTTCAGCGGAAATGACGAAAGATGGTATGCACATATACATGTTTAAATTTGTTGACCATATGGAAAACTGCATTTCTTCTGTAAGACGCATCCTTCGATTTCTGGATATTATCAAAGGCAATCAAGACGGATTGACATTTTCTCGTACAGTTAGAAAGCACATTGAGTCGCTTACATCTTCTATTGTAGATGTGAGAAACACCTTAGAGCACATGGATGAAAAAATTCAAAATGACGTCATTCAAGAGAATGAACCAGTAATGCTGAAAATTTTGGATACACAAGATGGGATTACGATAGCCTCACAATCCCTAAAGTTTTCAGATTTGAGTGCTCTTATAAAGAAACTGCATGAGATAGGCCGGGGTATAGCGGGATGGCGAAAATCTGACAATAAACATGAAGGAAAGCATGCATAACGAACAAGGATAGATCGTTTGTGTGAAGCGAACCACGATCTTATCCGGCAGTTGAACAAGGCCGGTCAAAAATGTCTTTTTTCAGAAGCACAGCAAAGCGTTTAATCGAGTAAACGGTGGTTTTGAAAGTGCTGGGGGAATGACAGGTATCGTATATTTATTGTTTTATATTAGAATCTTATAGCCTATACGCTATCCCAAGCGACTTCAAGCCTTTTGGCTTTTTTTCCAGGAAATGTTTCGGATCAAATGAATTTTCAGGATCAAGCAAGGTTGCTTATGGCGAAAACGCGGTTGGTATGAACGGAAATTGGCAGTTTAATTGAGTAGACGGAAATTGGCGTTCAATCGGTTGAATGGATAAGTGAATGATATTATACAAGTAACCGGCTTTGTTGGTGATAACCCCTGCGGTGTGTCGTGTACTTTTCAAGCAGATAATTTCCATCATTATATCGATGAACCAAAAGGGTTATATTTATTTTTCCCCACTGGTGTCCCAACGTTTAAGCGGTAACGCTATATAAATAACTGAAAATGATAAATATGCTTACAATTTTGCTTGTCATCGATTTGAAATTTTGGCCAAAAAAGGCCTATAATCCTCCG
>PWFZ01000326.1 GCA_003555185.1 Balneolaceae bacterium
CCGGCATCAGTTCAATTGCGTTTACTCCAAGTCGTTCTAAATAGCCAAGTGTATCAGCCAGCTGCTCGAATGAACTTTCTTCGAGAAAGTCACGAAGTACCATTTCGTAAATCACCAGATCTTCTTTTGCAGGACGCTCAAAATCGGTGACTTGCCACTCATAGGCCTCCCTGCCCGGTTCAATAACCGTTACGTCGTGGGTTGTTAGGCCGGTGGGATATTCCGGTAAATTCGGGTAGATATTTTCAGGAATAAAGCCATCATTATTTGGATCAAGGATCAATTCTGAAAATGGATCTGCAACCCTGGTTTCACCTTCCACAAAGTATTGGAAAGTATAGATGTCACCCGGATTCAGTCCGTCAATTTCCAGCCAGAAATGAGCTTGTTCCGGTCCTGACTCGTCCAGCTTCATAAAATACTCTTCACTGATTTCCCAGTTGTTAAAGCTGCCTATCACATAAACGAAATCCTTTGAAGGGGCAAACAGTGAGAGTGTAACTTTTCCGGGGTCTGACTCATCGTACGTAATCCCATCTTCGATACCTGATGGCCGTGCCTGACGAACCAGTTCAGGGTTAACACGTACATTCAGAGAGTCTCTTGCAATGGCACCTTCTGCATCTTCAGCCTCAACAAAAAACTGAGTTTGACCCGATGTGTTCACCTGATAGGTTGTTTCAAGTGTATCAGAATCTGAGGTTGTTGCTATTTGATTTGAGCCTTCAAAAAGCGTGATTGATGATAATGTAGAACTGCTCCCTGATGTACCAATTATCTGGAAGTCAATATTTTCTCCGGCAGTTGCAAAGTATGGATTCGGTGGTGTTACGGATGGGCTGTTAAACCGAACGGCTACCTCATCTTCGTAGAGATCAATAAACAGATCTTCAGACTGCAAACCGCCGTCACTGCTTCTAAATACCATTGCGAGCTGTAACACGCGGTCTTCAGACTCAGGCATTTCGTAATAATCTCTGATATTTTCAATCTCGAGTTCCCAGCGATTATCGCCAAGCGGTGATAAACGAGCTTTGGGTAAGTTTTCGGTCCAGGATGCAATTACATACTGCCAGTCTCCTGTATTTTTATCAGATTCAGATAAGATAACACCGGTATGGGCGTAAACTTCCCCATTATACCCTTCCAGATCATTTCGGTCTGCTTCGGAAGCATCAAAAATGATGGTTATAGGTTCATTTTCCGATGGAAAAGCTGGGTCCGTTTCTATAACCTGAGCAATTGCAGAGCTTAAAGGAAAGAATAGAAAAAGAGCTAAGAGAACACTAGTAATGGTAATTTGAGAGTACTTCATTTATTAAACGGGGTCATGCTGTGATACCGGTTCCGATGATGACCGGAGGATAAGTTCAGGTTTATATATTGTTTTTGAAGGAGAAAGCCTTGGATTTTCAATTCTTGATAATAAACTTTCAGTAGCCCTGGTACCCATTTCGTACATGGGTTGGTGAACCGTTGAAAGTCCAACATATTTAGCGATTGTTAAATTATCGTAGCTAATAATTGGAATGTTAATACCTTTCTCTTCCATTGCCTTTAATGCACCAATGGCTTTAATGTCGGATGCACAAATACAAGCTTCAGGAAGAGGTTTAATTTCAAGTATTTTTTTCATCGCCTCATAGCCGCTTTTTTCGGTAAATCCATCACGAGACATATCATCACCACGTTGAATCAGATTTTTATCCAATTCAATGGATGCGCTCTTTAAAGCCTTTTTATACCCTTTCAATCGGTCTTTCACAGGAATTGCAGAAGCGGCTGCTGTAAGATTCGCTATACGTGTATATCCTTTATCAATAAAATATTTTGTAGCCAGATAGGAGCCTTCAATGTTATCAACGGCAACTGAGTCGAAACCATGATATGAATCGTCAATGACAGATATTGGAACATCGAAACGCTCAATAGATTCCCATTGTTCCTTACTGAAGTGGAGAGAAACAAAAATATATCCGTCAGCCCATTGCCTTTTTAGCTGGTACTCAACTTGTTCGAATGCGTCACCATTAGCCATTACATGAACAATATTAAGCTCGAAATTTTTGGCCGTTAGTTTGTCCTGAATAGCGCCTAAAATTTCCATGAAGAAGTGATTCGACATAATTGGAACAAACATCATAATGCTGTTCTTCTTCTTCCGTGCCAACCCCTGAGCAAATACCTGTGGGTGATAGCCTAATTCATCGGCAAGTGCTAAAACCTTATCACGGGTACTTTTTTTAACTTGTCCTTTATCATTAAATACTCTTGAAACGGTAGCGATACTTACACCGGCTGCCTGAGCTATATCGTAAATTGTTTTAGGCAAAATTATATTATTGAATTTCTGTTATACACTATACCGGAAAACATAAGACAGAATGCTGAAAAAAGGTTACATAAAAAAATAAAGGTGGACAACACATGTGTATTGCCCACCTTAAATCATTAAACATCAATAAAATAAGGAAAGCTTATTCAGCAGGCTCGTCTCCCCATTCGTCAAGAGTAGACTCACCGCTTTCAACTTCAACAACTCTGTTGTCTCCGGCTTCCCATTCTCCACCGTCCCATCCTTCAGCGATAAAGTTAGAGAAATATTTGTACTCCATAGTTCCTGCTGGAACAACAACTCCGCTAGAAGCCGGAAAATCTTCCGCATCTTCCATAAGAGTCAATTCTAAATCTTCTGCTGTACCCGGCTCTTGCCATGTAAGCTCTCCAAATTCACCTGCAGCAAATACAGTGTAATCATCCGGATCAAATCCTTCGAGATCTGTCAAGTCAACTACAAAAGTAAAGGTATCACCACCTTCTACATCAACTGTTAGTCCATAATAAGTTGATTCTACTTCTTCAGTTCCGTTGTCGTCACCATTGTCGATGTCGTCGAGTCCACCTGTTGGTGTATCGTCGCCACAAGCAAAAAGTGCCAAAGATGCAAAGACAGCGATAGCCATCATTAAATATTTATTAAGCTTCATAATGTAACTCCTGTTGGTTTATTTATTGTTTTGTAAAAATAGTTTGCCTCACACTCGTCAAAGCAAATTATTGCCAATAACATGTAAGCGCTTACATAAGATTGGGATAATACTAACAAATATCAACAGAAGAATTCAAAAAGTGTTGCACAAACGTAGATATATGCAAGCCTTTCGGGCTTAACTACAACCGGTTTAAAAGAAAATGGTATAATATGCTGAAATGTAAACTGAATTCATCAACTTCAGACATTCTCAGTCTCTCTTTCCTCTCCGTAATTTTTTGTCACATAATCATCTAAAATTCTACGGAATTCTTTACCAATTCCTTCACCTTTTAGTGTAGTGAAATGCTCACCATCCACATATACGGGAGCTTTGGGCTCCTCAAACGTTCCGGGCAGTGATATACCAATATTTGCATGACGTGATTCTCCGGGGCCGTTTACAATACAACCCATTACAGCTACATCCATCTCCTCTACACCGGGATAGATTTCTCTCCAAACCGGCATCGTTTCTAAAATATAGTTTTGTATATCATCAGCCAGCTCCTGAAAATATGTGCTCTTTGTTCTTCCACAACCCGGACACGATGTTACCTGTGGAATAAAGCTTCTGATTCCGAGTGATTGTAGTATCTGCTGACAGATCCGAACTTCTTCTGCCCTGTCGGCTCCCGGCATCGGAGTTAGAGACACGCGTAACGTATCACCAATTCCGTGTTGTAAAAGAACTGCAAGAGCCACTGAACTGGCAACGGTACCTTTCATTCCCATTCCGGCTTCGGTAAGTCCCAAATGAAGCGGGTATTTTAAATCATTGGCAATTCGCTGATAAACGTTGATGAGGTCCTGAACACCGGACATTTTACAGCTAACAATAATCTTATTGGATGGAAGGCCCACATCTTCAGCCAGCGCTGTTGATCGCCGGGCACTTTCAACCATCGTATCGAGCATTACCTCTTTGGATGATTTCGGTTTGGCACGTTCATTGTTCTCATCCATATACTGAGCGAGAAGCTGTTGATCCAGCGACCCCCAGTTTACGCCAATACGAACAGGCTTATCATATTTAATGGCCTGCTCAACTATAGTGCAAAAGTTTTCATCCCGCGTTTTTGTACCCGTATTCCCGGGGTTGATGCGAAATTTAGCCAACGATTTCGCCATTTCGGGATACTTGGTCAGTAATTTATGACCGTTGTAGTGGAAATCACCAATAATCGGGACAGTTACGCCACGATTGATCAGCTTCTCTTTGATGTAAGGCACAGCCTTGGCGGAAGCATCATTGTTTACGGTAATTCTTACCAGTTCCGATCCGGCCTGATGAAGATGATCAATCTGTTTAACAGTATCATCGATATCAGCGGTGTCTGTATTGGTCATGGATTGAACAACGATGGGATTACCACCTCCTACCGGCACTCCGCCCACGTTAACTTCGATTGATTCTCTTCGGGAAATTGGATTCATATTTTATACTATTTTTAGAGCAACTTATATTGTAAGAAAAATTGAAATTAACCGATAAACGTTCAGATTAACGACCTGAATATTTCCGATCTTTTCCGTCCCGACAGCAGTCGGGATGTCAGCGTCAAATAAAACGCTGTCAAATCCTGTAGGTGCTGACAGGTTTAGGAATTAATTCTTTTTACTGAGCTCAAATAATTTCTTTTTCTCTTCTGCAGTAAGACCATCATACCCTTTTTTAGAAATTTTTTCCAAAATATCATCCAGCTCAGACAGTTCTGATTCCTCCATAATTTCTACATCACTTACAGAGTGCATATTCTTGTTAGGCTTTCTCTTTTTGGGTTGTGATGGCTTGTTCCACAACCTTTCAATGGGACGTACCCAACTGCTTAAATCATATCCTTTATAATGGGCGCTCACCAATAAATAACCAACTCCGGCACCACCAAGGTGAACCAGTCGGGCTACATTATCACCTGCTCCGATGAACAACAAGTCAAAAGCAATAAGTCCTGCAATAACAAATCGTGCCTCAATGGGTGGAAGCAGAAAAAGCATAATGGGCGTTCGGGGGAACAGATAACCGAAAGCTACCATGATCCCGAATACTGCACCGGATGCGCCAATAACCAAATTCGCACCAAA
>PWFZ01000079.1 GCA_003555185.1 Balneolaceae bacterium
CACCAACTACCATTGCCGCCCCTGCCTCAAAATCAATAACGCCACTAAATAACATCGTCAAGACAATAGCAATAGTTGCAGAACTGCTTTGCATGATAGCGGTCATAACCATTCCTGCGATAGCAAATACTATGATACCATATCCCGAAAACATTGCCGGATCTATTAATTCCGAAACCTGATCCACACTGGTCTTCATGTAATCAAGTCCCATGAACAAGAAACCAAAGGCAACCAGCAATTTACTGATATTTACATAGCGTAGAGATTTTGCCAGGACGATGATTCCCAAACCGCCAATTCCAATCAACGGTAATGTAAAAGAGTCGATATTAAACTCGAAACCAAACACGGCCACAATCCATGCAGTGGCCGTTGTACCGATTTTCGCACCCATCATCACAGAAATAGCCTGAACCAGGTTCATAATTCCCGCGCCCACAAAAGCCAGAACCATTAGTGATACTGCAGAGCTGCTCTGCAGTACGGCCGTGCTAATCATGCCGCTGCTGATCGCCCGCGGACGTGTTCCCGCATATTTCCGGATTAAGGATTTAAACGCCCCACCGCTTAACACACGTATAGATTCCTCCATCATATGCATGCCAAACAAGAAGATTCCAAGCCCTGCTAAAAACATCCAAAGTTCAAATTCTGAAAGCAATCCCATAGAGAAGTATTAAAAGGTAGTTATCAATTCATTGAAAGTAAGAATATGAACCTGATAAATTAAAAAGCCACAACTTATTATAAGTCTATTTCTTCCCAAGCTTCATTAGCAAAAAGTGTAGCAAAACCCTATCTTTAAGGCTGAACAAATTACGACATTATTGGCCTTGTCGGTATTAGAGCACAAGGAAAAAATTTAAAACTTTAAAAAAGGCATTCTTTTGGAAAAGGAATTAACAGCACGATCTGTAAGCGTTGATCTTTTAATTGAATTTGATGATCAAAAAATCATCAATTATTCTCAGGCAAATGAGTTAGAAACGTTCGAAAGAGCTCAGGTTCGTGAGTATGTCCAAAATATTTTACGCAAGCGCAGTTATTTGGATTTTGTTTTAGGTGAGTTCTCCAGCATCGAAATGGAGGACATGAAAGCCCCATTGAAAAATATCCTGCGCCTCGGCCTGTACGAGATGTTGTTTATGGACAGCACTCCGGATTATGCAGCCATCAACGAATCTGTTGAAGCCGCGAAGTTACGGTTGGGTCATAAATCAGGTGATCTGGTAAATGCCATACTGCGAAATATTCAGCGTGACCTTGACGACCTTCCCAAACCCGCTTTTGAGGACCGTACAAAATTAATTGCCACTACATTCTCCCACCCCGAATGGATGGTAGAACGATGGGTTGAGCGTTTTGGCGAACGGGAAGCTTTCCAGCTGATGCAATCAAATAACCAGCGACCAAATTACTTTGTGCGAGTTAACAACCTCCGCACCAAGACTTCAAACTTTAAACTTCGTATGGAAAAGTCAGACATCGCTTTCGAAGAAAGTGACTGGCTGCCCGGCTATTTTAAGGTAGAGTCTGTTCAACCATTTATAGCTAAAGACTGGCTGAAGCGAGGTGTTTGTTTGGTTCAGGATATTGCGGCAGGATTTGCCCCTACTATTCTGGAACCCGAACCCGGAGAAGATATTTATGATGTATGTGCCGCACCCGGAACAAAGAGTATTGTCATTTCTGATATGATGGAAGGCGAAGGATCCATTACTGCTATTGATATCAGTACAGACCGCCTCCAGAGACTTGCACAAAGCGCCATGGACTATAATGCAGAAAACATTAAAATTTTCCGCGCGGATGCACGTGATCTTACTTTAAAACTGGTTGACGGTGTGTTGCTGGATGCCCCATGTACCGGAACAGGCGTTCTAAGTAAACGTGCCGACCTCCGATGGAGACGAACTCCCGAAGAGCTTGAAGCCTCCGTAAAACTTCAGGAAGAACTACTTGAAGAAGCCGCCAACCTTGTGAAAAAAGGCGGACGTCTTGTGTATAGCACCTGCTCCATTGAACCGGAAGAGAATTGGGAACAGATTCAAAAGTTCCTCGGCAAAATGGACAACTTCGAACTTGAAAAACTCGACGATTTTCTGCCAGAAGAAGTCCTTGCTGAAGATGGATATGCTTACCAAACGTACCCACACAAACATGGGTGTGACGGACACTTTGGTGTTCGGCTAAAACGAGTAAAATAATTTCAAGGGATTCAGAATCATCGCGATTCTGAATCCCTATATTAGTATCCCCCACCAGAGCTCCAGAAAGACCATTTTTTATGAGTATCAAGAACACTGACGAAAGTATACCAAAGCATTACGATCCCATAGCCACAGAAGACAAATGGTACAGCTATTGGGAAGAGAAAGGATATTTCCACTCTGAACCGGATGATCGCGAATCGTTTACGGTTGTGATTCCTCCGCCAAATGTGACAGGCGTATTGCATATGGGGCATATGCTCAACAATACTATTCAGGATGTGTTGGTTCGCCGGGCAAGAATGATGGGGAAAAATGCATGTTGGGTACCGGGAACCGATCACGCATCTATTGCTACAGAAGCAAAAGTAGTTCAGAAACTCCGAAAACAAGGCATCAAAAAGAGTGACCTATCCCGCGATGAGTTTATGGAACACGCATGGGAATGGACTGACGAGCATGGCGGAATCATTCTGTCACAACTCAAAAAGCTTGGTGCCTCCTGCGACTGGAAACGAACGCGCTTTACCTTGGAGGATGAACTCTACGAATCCGTTATCGACTGCTTTATCAAGCTACATGAGGATGGGTACATTTATCGCGGATTGCGAATGACCAACTGGGATCCTTCAGCAAAAACGGCCCTCAGTGATGAAGAGGTAATCCACAAAGAAGTTCAGTCTGCGCTGTATCACGTGCGCTACCCCATTAAAGACAGCGATCAATTTGTAACCATCGCAACCACACGGCCCGAAACCATTCTTGCTGATACCGCCGTTTGTGTTCACCCTGATGATGAACGCTATAAAGACCTGATCGGGAAAAAAGCAATCATTCCACTGGTAAATCGTGAAGTGGAAATTATTGCCGATGACTATGTAGATCCCGAATATGGAACAGGGTGTTTGAAAATTACACCGGCACACGATCAGAATGATTACGAGCTTGGCCAGAAGCATGGTTTGGAAATCATCGATATGCTCAATTCTGACGGTACGCTGTCTGAAGCAGCACAGTTTTTTGTTGGTTCCGATCGCTTTGAAGCCAGAAAGCTGATCGTGAAAGAACTAAAGAAGCTGGATCTATTTGTAAAGACTGAAGATGTAGCCAATAAAGTTGGTTATTCCGAGCGGACCGATGCCGTAATTGAGCCACGCCTTTCTCTGCAATGGTTCTTAAAGATGGACGAGCTGAGCAAACCGGCTTTGGAAAACGTAATGAATGATGAAATTCAGTTTCATCCCAAGAAATTTAAGAACAGCTACCAGCACTGGATGGAAAATGTGCGTGACTGGTGTATCTCCCGTCAACTTTGGTGGGGACATCAAATTCCCGCATGGTTTTATGGTGAAGGTGAAGAAGAGTATGTAATCGCCAAGACGGCTGATGAAGCTCTCGCAAAAGCAAAAGAAAAGTCCGGTAATGATACCCTCACCGCCGGCGACATCAAACAGGATGAAGATGTGCTTGATACCTGGTTCTCCTCCTGGTTGTGGCCTATTTCCGTATTTGATGGATTTAGAAAGCCCGATAATAAAGAAATCAACTACTACTACCCTACTCAGGATTTAGTTACGGCCCCGGAAATCATGTTTTTCTGGGTTGCACGGATGATTATCGCCGGATACCATTTCCGAGGTGAAAAAC
Source organism: Balneolaceae bacterium (assembly GCA_003555185.1). GTDB lineage: Bacteria > Bacteroidota > Rhodothermia > Balneolales > Balneolaceae > SW132. The sequence goes on from PWFZ01000079.1 coordinate 3,861, forward strand.
CATTCAGTAATGTCTACTATCACGGAATTGTAAGAGATGAAAAACGCCGGAAGATGTCGAAATCTCTTGGAAATTCACCTGACCCTCTGAAGTTAATTGAGCAGTACGGCGCCGACGGAACACGAGTGGGAATGTTGTTTGCCTCACCGGCCGGTAACGATTTATTGTTCGATGAAAACCTTTGTGAACAAGGCAGAAACTTTTCTAATAAGATTTGGAATGCCTACCGGTTTCTGACTATGAACATGGATGCTTCCATCGATTATAAACCAACGCTGGAGATCGATCCCGATAACCTTGCGGACCTATGGATGCTCGCGCGGATACAATCTACATGCGCAGAGATGGAGAAGGATTTTGAGGGATACCGGTTGAATGAAGCCCTGAAAAAAATCTACTCTCTTATATGGGATGATTTTTGTGACTGGTACATCGAGCTTTGTAAAGCGGATGAATATGGAGAAAATATTCCTAAAGAGAAGCTCGAACGGGCACTGGGAATATTTGAAACACTGATGAAACTCCTCCACCCTTTCATGCCGTTTATCACCGAAGAAATTTGGCAGCGCATCCAGGATCGTACAGCAGATGAAGCACTGACCATAAGCAGCTGGCCGCAATTTGACTCAGATATAGATCATGACTCAATTGAATTATTTAAGCGATTTCAGGACCAGATCTCTGCGATAAGAAATATACAGTCGGAGATGAACCTTTCCCCGAAAGCGGGATTGAACCTAAAGTTAAAACCCGAATCCAATTCTTTGGGAGATGCATTAAAATCACATCAATGGATCTACTCAAAACTTCTTTCTGTAGACAGCATCGAATTTGATTTAAATATCACAAAACCTGAAGCTTCTGCGTCAGCGCTGGTACAGGGAACTGAGATATTTATACCGTTAAAGGGATTAATTGACCTTGATAAAGAACGCGCACGAATCAACAAAGAGATTGACCAAACATCAGGATTTTTGAAAAGTGTGGAGAAAAAGCTAGGCAACAAGCAGTTTGTTGAAAACGCTCCGGATGCGGTAGTAGAAAAGGAGAAAAACAAGCTCAGTGACGCTGAATCGAACCTTAAAAAGCTAAAACAATCGTTATCAGAGCTTAATTAAGCGGCTGATTTTGCAAACGGTAAAAAAAATATTACAACATTCCATGCATCAATAGGCATTATTAGAATTTAGTTGTATTATTCTTATTCAATTACAATTCATTCACTGATTTGCTTCAGTGA
>PWFZ01000299.1 GCA_003555185.1 Balneolaceae bacterium
TTCTTTAATCGTGCTAATTCACCATCAGCGGCATCAATAATTGATTTTAAAATGAGGAAAACAGCCGCTGCACCGTAATAACCCTGTATGATACAATACACTGCAATCAGACCACATAAACCAAATAGATAGGTGACCTGAACGGGCGTTGCTTTTGTATTTATAAGTCGTTTGGCGAAGATAACAGCAAATGGTCTGCCATAATCGGAGACATCAATAAATTTTTCCTTCGCGGATAATTTGGACATAGTTGAGCAGTAGAGATAAGTGAACTATAAAACTCACATTGCTGTGATTTTTATAGAAATTGTTGAGCACATAGTTTTTATACAGGAATCCAAACCCGATACTGTCCAAAATAGTTTGTTGTTAAAGAAAAAATCTAAAAGATCTCTTTAGGACTAATATCCATCGTCATTACCCATTCTTTTTTTTAAAATATAGTGAATGAGTGGTGGGACAATAAATATGGCAATGACGATCTGTCCTGTATAAATATAAATAAACAGAGCCAGGATTAAACAGATGACAACAATAATAGATGAGATTAACCATACTTTCTGATTTACGGTCATAGATTAATCTGTTTGAGCTCTTAAAATTTCTATAGGTGATTTTTTGAAAATATGTCTGCTGCCGCTCCAGCCAATACCAATGGCTGCTAAAATTATTATTACAGAGATGATACTTAATGCGGTCAGATCAGGAATGAACGCCAGGTCAAAATAGAAGTAGGCTAGACCCCAGCTGACAATCAGGGCTAGTATTAAACCTGTCAGCGAAGCAAGTAAGCCAAGCAGCGCATACTCTATGGTCTGAATTTTTCCGATCTGTTTTTTAACAGCTCCCAATGTTCGCAGAAGTACGGATTCATGAGTTCGCTGTTTACTGCTTATGGCAATGGAACTTGCCAATACAATGAACCCTGTTAAAATGCTGAACAGAGCCATAAATTGTATGGCCATTGACACCTTGTCTAAAAATTCCTGAATACTTTTTAACGCAACACTGATATCGATTGCTGATATATTGGGATATTCCTGAACGATACTTTGTTGAATGTTATAGGCAAGGTCATCATCACCTGTTCGGACAATGGTAGCATAAAACTGGGGGGCCTCTTCAAGTACACCGGGAGGGAATAGAACAAAAAAGTTCGGTTCTGCCCGTTGAAAGTCAACTTCCCTGACACTTGCTACAACCGTAGTTATAGGTACCCCCTGAACATCAAACCCAAGCGTATCACCTACAACTAGATTCAAATCCTCTTCAATTTGTGTGGCTATGGATATAGGAATTATAGAGTTTATCCCATCCGATTCCCCAATCCATTCTCCGGAAATAATTTCTTCAGAATCATTCAGTTCAGAGCGATAGGTAACACGATAGTCTCTCCGTAATGCCCAGTCTCTTATTTCTAAAGTTGTATCATTCCGCACTTCTGAAACAGGTCTGCCTTTCCATGTATCTAATCGCATTGAAACAATTGGGACATTCTGCATAACAGTTCCGCCGCCCGATTCAATGATGTCGTTCACTCCATCATTTTGATCAACCTGAATATCATACAGAACCAGGTTTGGCATCTCTTCACTGGATTGAACATTAATCCGATCCAGTAACATTTCCTGTGAAAGATATAGGGTGCCAATCAGTAGCATACCCATCCCCAATGTGGTTAAAAGCATCGGGGTTTGATTGTTGGGCCTGAATAAATTAGCGGTTCCCTGGCGCCATACATAGGAAAAGGAAGGGAGTCGTAACTTTTTTATGGCAGACATCAGGAAAATAGCCGTGAACCATAAAAGCCCAACAGAAACAAGTACGCCTAATGCAAAGAAAAGGGATGCAATCAGGCTTTCTGTTACAAATGCAATCAAGCCGATTAAAATAGCACCCGATGCAGCCAGTGTGCTAATTTTCAAACGTTTTGATAGGTTTTTGATAGGGGAGAAGTCCACATTTCGCAACGTAAGCATGGGCGAAACCGTGCTGATTCCCATTAGTGGTAGCAGAGAAAAGCCAATACTGATAAAAACACCAACAATTAGTCCCAAAGAAATTGCCGGCAGTGATATTCCCTGTACAATTTCAAACGGCAGAAATTCAGTAAATAAGGTGGGCAGGTATCGTTGAAAAATCAGTCCGATAAGAACTCCAACTGCCGACCCCAGGAATCCGATACCGGCTATTTGAATGGAAAAGGTGGCCAGAATTTTTTCTTTCGTCATACCCAGACAACGAAGCGTAGCTACAGATTTTGCTTTACGTTTAATGTAGACATAAACAGCGCTTGCGACCCCCAAACCTCCCAAAAGTAAAGCGATGAAGGCGATCAATCCTAAAAATTTGCTAAGATTATCAACAATAGCATCAAAATCCTGTTTTCTTGATTCAACCGTCTCTGTTCTTACGCTATGCTCTCTTCCAATGGGCTCAAAATCGGCAATTATTTCATTTACTTTTTCAACATTATCGATTTCAAAATATCTTTTATAAACCACCCTGCTACCACGCTGAAGGAGTCCTGAATCTTCAATTACAGACTGTGGTACATACACTCTTGGCCCTATCAGTGAGAAAGCTGCAGACTCCCCGGGAACATTTCGAAGCTCTCCTGCAATAGCTACTTTCTTATTCCCAACCTGAATGGAGTCACCTACAGATATTCCGAATTGCCTCATAACCGATTGTTCAACAAGAGCTTGCTCTTCGTTTTGGTATAAAGATGCTGCATCAGCCGGCTCGGTTTCAATGGTCCCATATATAGGAAAAGGGCCGTCAATAGCCCGGATTTGCGAAAGTCTGGAATCCCCGGAAGAAAACTGAACCATAGAATTAAATTCAATGGCACTTGCCTGACTTCCACCAATGGAGTCGATAAACGATTCAACCGGTTCGGGATAAATCTGGGTAGAGCGGAATTCAATATCAGCTCCTAAAAGTTCACGCGATTGATCATCAACGGTAAGAAGCACGTCACTGCGGAAAGATAAAATAGCAACAAGAGCGGCCACTCCGGCGATTACGGCTGATGTATAGAGCAGGAGACTCTTCCACTGAGGTTTGGCATCTCTATAGGCAAGTCGCCATGTGTAGGGGGATAGAAATTCACGAAGCAGATTCATCAGGTTATATCCGCCCCAATGGCTTTTTTAGTTTGTTTTTCGGTTAGAGTATCCGATACAATACTTCCGTTCTTAAGCTGTATAATACGGTCACATTTTTGGGCAAGTTCTCTATCGTGAGATACGATTACAAGTGTAGTTCCCTGTTGCCTGTTTAAGTCAAAAAGAAGCTGTTCAATTTGTTCACCGGTTTCGCCGTCCAGGTTTCCTGTGGGTTCATCAGCAAATAGAATGTCAGGTTGGTGAATAAATGCCCTTGCCAGACCAACTCGCTGCTGTTCACCACCGGATAATTGATTTGGATAATGATTAACTCTGTCGCCAAGCCCCACAGATGTGAGCAGTTCCATCGCTTGTTTTTCAACTTGCTTATAAGGTGTTCCCCGAAGCTCGATGGGAACCATTACGTTTTCCAACGCTGTAAGTGTAGAAATAAGCTGGAAAGATTGAAACACAAAACCAATTTGTTCGTTACGAATTTTGGATAACTTAGACTCGTCGAGTTCAGAAATATTTTTACCATTTAAACGTACAGTTCCCGAAGTTGGCTTATCGAGTCCTGCGCATAATCCCAGAAGTGTGGTTTTGCCACTACCTGATGGACCAACGATGGCACACGAGATTCCTTTTTCAATCGAAAAGTTGATATCGTCAAGTACCGTAAGAACTTTATCTCCGCTGGGGAAAGATTTAGTGAGACTGTTAATTTCTAAAATTTGTTTTCTCATTTGAACGATTTATTTATTGGAACAGCTTCACTAACAAAACAGTATATATAAACCATTCCGCACAAAGCATTTAAATCAGATATGAAATTCAAACGCATTTTACCTCTAAAGGTTGCACTTACTGTCCTAATTTTGATGTTGTTTAACAACACTCATGCTCAGGAGAATAGTAGAATTCTGTTTTTTGGTGATAGTATTACGGCCGGTTATGGACTGGATACTGAACAAGCATTTCCTGCTTTAATTCAGGATAAAATTGATTCTAAAGACTTAAAGTACAGAGTTATCAATGCAGGTCAAAGCGGAGAAACCTCCGCCGGAGGGGTTCGAAGGGTGGACTGGATTTTGCAGCAGCAGCCAGACATTTTCTTTTTGGAGTTGGGAGGTAATGATGGTTTGCGAGGTGTAGACCCTAATAACACCAAGGAAAATTTGCAGGAAATTATAAATAAGGTGAATACAAAATATCCGGATACAAAAATTGTATTAGCAGGAATGCAGGCTCCGCCTAATATGGGAGAGAGTTATGCCCAACAGTTTAAAAATATCTTTTACGAACTTGCAGATGAAAACGATGTGGTATTTATGCCTTTTGTTTTGGAAGATGTAGCCGGTGATCCATCGTTAAACCAACCGGATGGAATTCACCCTACAGCTGATGGTCATGAAATAATTGCAAGAAATGTATGGAATGTGTTAGAACCCATCTTATAGAAAGCTAATCCAGTCCCGATTGGGGAGACTCAATCTATATACAAAATACAAATCTGCCAGCCGGGTGTTGCACAACTAAAAGTTTGAACTCCTGCAATATTCAAGATTCTTGCTTTAGAACTTATCCTCAGAAGGGGTCTCACGAAGGGCACTAAGGTTCACGAAGAGGCTTAACTAATCGTTCAAAATTCCATAGCAATTCCACTTTTTAACTCTTTCTATCCTGTTATTTGCCATGAGGGTACTTTTATTATCAATACAAGTCAAGGACAAGAAATATATGAAGGTGAATACAGAAATAATGAAAAACACGGCTATGGAGAGTGGACCTTCCCTGATGGAACTATCTATGTGGGACAGCATAGAGATGGTATGAAGCACGGTGAGGGTGAATTGATATATGCGGATGGTAATATAGTTTCTGGTGATTGGGCTTATGGAGAATATGTAATAGAACAAGAAACAATTACTTCATTCAATAATAATATAAA
>PWFZ01000389.1 GCA_003555185.1 Balneolaceae bacterium
ATCGGACGAGACAGTTGAAGAAGGTGGCAGTATTCAGGGCTTCTATGTAGACAGCATGATGGAAGTTCTTGGCGATCGGGGAGAAAATCTGGCTGATGATCTATCAGATTCATTTTCTGAATTAAATACGTTTTTTAATCAACTTAACAGAACGCTGGATGATGATTCCCGGGAAAATGTGAGAGGCACGTTTACAAATGTTGAAAGAGCCACTAAAAATATTTCCGACCTTTTGGATGAGAAAAGAGACGAAATTGACAGAGCAATTCAGTCGGGCAGCTCTATGATGAGTGAACTGGATACGTTAGCCTCAACAAACCGTCCAAAAGTGGATAGTTTGATAACATCACTGGAATACAATATTAAAGAATTGGAGAAGGTGAGGGTTGAAATTGAATCAGCATCGGTAAATCTGAATCAGATTCTCGAAAAAATTAATAATGGTGAAGGAACACTAGGCAAACTGGTAAACGACTCAGGGATGTATGATAATCTTGATGAGCTTTCAGTTGAGCTAAAAGAGCTTGTAAGAGGTATTAACGAAGAGCCGGGCAGATATCTCAAACATATGAGTATCATCGATATATTTTAACAAGGGCTCAATTAATGACTGTTCACTTCGTTGCTATTATACGATGGTTATTGTAACTTTTCAGGCTACCAATAAGCCGTTTTAAAACGATAAACAAGAAATTTAAAGTAGTTGTAGAGGATTTTCATGGGTGTAATGGAAAAAATGAGAAACAGTACCGCATCAATTTTGTGGATACTGATATTCTCTTTCGGAGTTTTATGGGTGTTAGCTGATACGCAGGTTTTTGATGCCGTGGGACAAGGGCCGACAGCGATGGGTCAGGTTGATGGCGAACCTATTTCAATAGAAGAATACAATCAAAGGGTAAGCTTCTATACCGATCAGTTTAATCAGCAGAACGGAGGCATTATGACTCCCGAAACCCGTTCTTTCTATGAGCAACAGGCTTGGGATGATTTGGTAGCTGCCAGATTGATAGAGCATAAGATTGATCAACTGGGTATCACAGTTTCAGATAGTGAACTTATCGAAATGATTAGTGGTGACAATCCAGCGCCGTTTATTCGCCAGCAGTTCCAGCAGGAAGATGGCACAATCGACAGGATTGCCTTGCGGGCGGCCATAGAGTCTCCGGAGAACTCTGAGGTGTGGATGATGATTGAACAACAGCTCCGGGATGATCGAAGACAACAAAAAATGAATAATTTCATCGGTTCAGGTCTTCGCGTAAGCAGCCTCGATATCCGAAATGAATTTATTCGCAACAACTCATACGCCGACATACAGTACGTACGATTTTCGTATTCCGAAATTTCTGATGATGAAATTTCCGTTTCAGAAAGCGAAATGCGCCAGTATTTGAGAGATAATCCTGATCAGTTTAAGCGAAATGAAACGTACCATTTTCGATATGTGAGTTGGGATACTACCCCAACTGAACAGGATACAATGAACACAATTCAAGATGTTGAAGAATTACGTGAGCGTTTTGCAGATGCAGTAGATCATGGTCGATTCCTCGAAAGAAATCAGTCTCAAACAAGTTTTCAGGATAGCTTTGTTGATCGGGACGAAATCAGAGAAGAGTACAGTCCGGTTCTGGACCTTGCAGTAGGTGAGGTTTCTGAAGTGATTATGATTGACGGGGATCCATACATGTTTAAAAAAATAGATGAACGAGGCAACGAAATTAAATTCGCGGCTTTCTCATACCAAGTTGAAGCGGATCCTATTGGTACATTAGACCGAATTGCTGAACAAGCAGGAGAATTCGAATTCTACGCTTCAGAAGATGGATTTGAAACAGAAGCTGAACGCAGAGATCTTGAAATAAGAACAGCATCTGCTACGAAAGGAAGTCCATTTATACCGGGAATTGGTCAAAGCCAATTGGTATTAAATGTTTTGGAAAATCTTCGTGTAAATAGAATTTCCGATCCAATTGAACTGGATGACCAGTTTATTGTTGTGCAGCTTACTGAAATACAAGCTGAGGGTACACGACCTTTTGCTGAAGTTAGCAGTCAAATAGAAAGTATCTTAAAAAATCAGAAGCGCAAAAGTATGATGATGGAGCGTGTACAGGGGTTGTACACCGATTCTTCAACGCTTGAAGAATTGGCTGCTGTATCTGATAAAGAAATACTGAACGCAGAAAATATTCGGTATGGCGCAAATACCATACCGGGAGCGGGGCGTGAACCATCTGTAATCGGTGCTGTTTTTGGATTGGAAGTGGGACAGAGATCCAGTCCAATTCAAGGACAAAATGCAGTTTTTGCTGTATATGTAAATGAATTGAGTATGGCAGACCCTGCAGAAATGACTGCAACTGATGCAGCCCAAATCAGAGAGCGGCTTGAACAACAAAAATTCTCATCTTTCAATGAGGTCTTTGTTGAGCAATTGAAAGAGGGCGCGAGAATTAGAGATCACAGAAGTCAGTTACTCCGATAATCAAATTCCTGTAGTACAGATTTAATAAAAAGGGTAAGGGATAATCTCTTACCCTTTTTTATTTTGTAGATGTGATGAGAGATTATTGACAAAATATATCCTTGTTAAATAAGTGGTTTAACAATTCAAAGTGAGTATCAGCGTGAGTCAAAAAGATAAAATATGGATGCAAAAAGCATTAAGCCTTGCAGAAAAAGGCTTGGGATACGTATCGCCTAACCCAATGGTAGGGTGTGTTATTGTTTCTGCTGAGGGAGACATAATTGGAGAGGGATATCACGAGCGATTCGGGCAGGCTCATGCAGAGGTTAACGCCGTTCACGCTGTAAAAGATGAATCGTTGCTTAAAGGTGCAACGGCCTATGTTACGCTTGAACCTTGTTCTCACCACGGAAAGACTCCCCCATGTGCTACCATGCTGGCTGATTTGCCCCTAAAACGAGTTGTCATTGCGATGAAAGATCCATCAACCAAAGTAAATGGGGACGGAATTAAAATTTTAAATGAAAAGGGTATACAAACGGACACAGGACTTCTGCAAAAAGAGGCTGAAAAACTAAATGAATTTTGGATACACGGCATTGAGCTGAAACGTCCCTTTATAACCCTTAAAATTGCACAGACAGCTGACGGTTATATTGCAGCTCCGAATGGTGATTCAAAATGGGTGTCGTGCAAGGATTCACGAAAGCTGGTACATCGATGGAGAAGCCAGTTGGATGCGGTTATGGTTGGGAGAAATACAGCAATGCTTGATAATCCCTCGTTAACCGTCAGGCTTGTTGAAGGGCGACAACCCAAGCGCATTGTTATTGATGGGCCACTTGAGTTGCCCAGAAATTTAAATCTTTTTTCAGATCAGTTTGAAGAAAAAACAACGGTTATTACATACAATAAAAAGAAGCTGGGTGAGGAGGGTGATCCTATGCTTAAAATACTTCAAACGAATTATTTTCGTGGAGAAACCATTTGTGTTGATCAAATGAACGGACATGTCTGGTTAAAACAGGCGATGAAAAAATTATATGAACATGACATTCATTCCATCCTGGTAGAGGGTGGTCAGCAGTTGTCTTCTGCCCTGCTTAAGGCCGGTCTTGTGGATCGTCTTCAGCTGTTTATCTCTCCGAAAATTCTTGGTGGCGGAACTAAATCAGTCATGAATCTAGGAGTGAATCGTATGGAAGATATAGTACCGTTTAAAGACTTTGATTGGAACAGGGTTGGGACTGACATGTTGTTAACAGCTAATTTATAGAAAATTATGTTTACAGGAATTATATCAGAAGTTGGCAGAATACAGAAGTCGGAAAAAATTGACGGCGGTAAAAAACTCGTCATAGAGTGCTCGTTTTCTGCCGATGTTCATATTGATGAGAGCATCGCCGTAAATGGCGTTTGTTTAACAGTGGTGGCATTCGATGAGTCCTCTTTTACTGTGCAATGCGTGGATGAAACCTTGCGAAAAACATCACTAGGTGAGCTACAAGTGGGAGGGCATGTAAATTTAGAAAGATCATTAACCCTCGAAAAAGCAATTGAAGGTCACATTGTTCAGGGGCATGTTGATACTATTGGCATCATTAAAGAGATAGAAAAAAAAGGAGCTGACTTATTGGTGACTATTGAATACCCCGAATCTTTTACAGATTATATTGTGGGAAGAGGGAGTGTTTCTGTGGATGGAATAAGCCTTACAGTTGCCCGCAGCGAGGAAAATAGATTTACTATTGCGATTATCCCCTATACCTGGGAAAACACAAATCTGATCTACAAAAGTGAAGGTGATACAGTGAATCTGGAATTTGATGTATTTGGAAAATACATTATTCAGTATCTCGAAAAAAGAATGGGTAATATTCCAAAAGGTTAAAATCGCGGCGGCGGTTGACCCGTCGGCGATGAGCTTCTTTCCAGGTTATTAAGTCCCGGTAATTTTTGGAATAAGTTAGATATCTGGCTGCTATCCAGCGAAAGCCGGAATGAGTAGTACTGAAAGTCGCCAAAGGGATTAAACTGAAACGAGAGGTTCCAGCACACCATTTGCCTTGTAAGTCTAAACTGAGACGGGGTCAGTTCTTTTTCAATAAAGTCATACCCTATTCTTGTGCTTACATTCCACTTCTGTGTGAGTTGAAACTGAATATTGCTTGCGTTTAAAACAGCCTGCTTACGGGCATCTTCCTCAAAACGGTACGTCCATCGATAACTGAAATCGAGACCAACACTCCAGGGAGAATCAATTGACTGGATGGGACGATCATTAAAATATTGATCGATTGGACTGAAGAACTGTTGATTGTACGGGTCGTAGGCGCGGTAAGGCGGCGTGTAGGGTCTTGCACCACGCTGACCTCCACTAAAACTTGTAGAGAGGCTTAAACTGTAAGAGAGTGGTTGAAGAAGTTTTCCATCATCCTGCCATACAAAACGATCAATCTGCCGGTTTGGACCCACTTGTTGGTAAACAGAATAATTCGCATTGGCACTTAACCGGACACGGTCAAAAAGCCGGGATGAAAGTGTTACGTTTACATTATTAAAGTTGAGGCTG
>PWFZ01000080.1 GCA_003555185.1 Balneolaceae bacterium
TCCAAAGCTAAAATACGAGATCAGCCTTTTTAAAAAGAACACGATGTAATTTTTTCTAAAAATTGCTACGTTGCTAACGAAAGCAAGAAGACATCTCAGACACACTAATTGGGTAAGTACCGTGAAGCCCGGTGTAACAAAGCACAATATATACCCCATCGGTAATAAAGCTCACAAAGGTTCCTGATTAATTCCCGATGGGTAATACATTGAAACCCAATCAACGAATCCCTTGCATGAATGAATTCATAGGGAAACCCCTCGTATTTACCCACAATCCTCAACAAACTCACAGCCTCGGGGATGATTTTACGGACCAATTTAACTCATAGGGCGCTGCCCGCGGAGCACTGCTTCGCAATGCCAACGAAATGAATTATCTACATGTAGATATTTACAAATTATATATCCCTCAATTCCTGTAGGAGCGCTTTCTAGATGCTATTGCTATAGCCCTTTCAGGGCATGGTTTGTGAATAGACCATCGTTGTTCGGCGTGAACTTAATAACTCTTAAATGAGTTCAAATCCGAGCGTTGATGCTGCGAAGGCATGCTTCACGGCTAATCAGATTAAAACCCATTCGGGTTTGGCCTTTAGTAAAAATGTGATTCGAAAATAAACGGCGTATGGTTCGTGGAGGTGGTTCAGCTTTATTAATAAATATAAACCTAAATAGATCTCCCCTTGCGCTTGTGTCCCGAAATATCAACTACTGATTTCCGTGCAACTCGTAATCATCGAATCAATATTTGAAAACTCATCTAATCAGCAGCTTCTAAGGTATCGGGATCATCTACATCATCCACAAAATACATGGATGCAGCAGCAATAATCATGGCTCCTCCGCCAAGCATAAGTGAGAATATTGCCTCACCGCCAAACCAGTTACGGGTAATAAACCCTAGCATACTGGCAGCCACAATTTGCGGAATCACAATAAAGAAATTAAAGATTCCCATATAGAGCCCCATTTTTTTAGCAGGGAGAGAACCGGCAAGAATGGCATATGGCATTGACAGAATACTCGCCCAGGCTAAGCCTACCCCAATCATTGAAATGATCAGCATTTCAGGTGAGTTCATAAAGTATATGGCAATTAAACTAAGTCCCCCGACCACAAGAGCAAATGCGTGCACAACTTTTCGGCTTGAAGCTCTAGCCATAGGGGCAAGACCAAAAGCAATAACTGCGGCAAAACCATTGTAAATAGCGAAGAGGATTCCAACCCAGTCAGCTCCCTCATTATAGAGTAAGGAGGATGTATCACTTGTGCCATAAATGTGCGAAGTAACCGCAGCGGTTGTGTAGATCCACATCGCAAATAGGGCAAACCAGGAGAAAAATTGTACCACTGCTAACTGAACCATGGTTTTTGGCATCGTTAGAAAATCGTGTGTTACAACTACAAGACCCTGTTCTGTTTTTCCGGTTCGCTGAAGAAAACCTGCTGCCAAAGCTACAAATCCAAGTACGATGAGTCCGATTGACAGAACATATAATTCTTGATCAAAACCTCCATAATAGATTCCTGCTGTTGCAGCTAAACCTAACAGGGTGAAGATAAACCCGAAGTTTATTTTTTTCTGTCCGTCACCTGCTTCAATAGGAATATCTCTTTTAACTTCTTTTGCTTCTTCATCAAGCTGATCATCTTCATACTTTTCGAAAGCCTCTAATTCCTCGGGAGAATATTCATGAGACCGAAACACCGTCCACATCACTGCTAATAAAAATATCCCACCACCAACATAAAAAGACCATTTCACTGATGGCGGTATCATCCCCTCTGGGGCGGTATTGGCAATTCCAAACCAGTTGGTCATCATCCAGGGAAGTGCAGAAGCCACCACAGCTCCGGTTCCGATAAAAAAGCTCTGCATTGCAAAACCTTTTGTTCGCTGATCAGATGGCAGCATATCCCCCACATAAGCCCTAAACGGCTCCATTGACACATTAATAGATGCGTCTAAAATCCAAAGCATACCGGCTGCAACCCATAAGTAAGGAGAATTCGGCATGATGATGAGTGCGATGGATGCTACAATAGCCCCATATAAAAAATATGGCCTTCTTCTCCCAAGCCGGGTCCATGTTCTATCGCTGAAATAACCCACAATCGGCTGTACAACAAGTCCGGTCACAGGAGCCGCTATCCATAAAATGGGTATGGCATCAACACTGGCGCCCAACGTTTCAAAAATTCGACTAACATTTGCATTTTGAAGTGCAAACCCGAATTGAATTCCTAAAAAACCAAAACTCATGTTCCAGATTTGCCAAAAACTAAGGCGGGGACGTGGTTTAGGATCAATACTCATCAGTGTATAATTTAAAGATTAGAGTTGAGCGTTATCTTTCGAGCAGTAAATAACTGTTTGAATCCAACGTCATTGTTTCATCAACAGTAAGGTCTGTACCTTCGAATACATCAGACCATTCACCCTGATTCCCGGCATCAAATGTAAAGGTTTGTTCTTCATTTGAAAAATTCAAAATCACAAAGACCTCTTCGTCATTCCCCACACGTTTATAGGCAAAAATATGCTCCTCATTATCGGTAGTCATTTTCAGATAATCCCCTCCAATCTCACCATTATAAAGAGCGCTATTATTAGAGTTCAGGGAAAGCAGTGTCTTATAAAATTCCTGATACTTATATCCATTCCACTCAATCTCGTCTTTCTCAAAAAATTCGAGCTGTTTATCGAGACCTGACTCCTGACCGTTGTAAATCAACGGCATTCCCCACACTGTTGCTGATAGAACCGCAAAGTTTTCAAAGTTTTCGCCATACATATCAGGGTCACTTCCATTCCAGGAATTTTCATCGTGATTGGTAGTAAAAAACATTCGATAATCGCTTTTTTCAAAGCGGTCAAAATTTGTAGTAAGTGCTTCATCAAGAGCATCCAACCCGGCTACGCCTGCACCAATATTTCTGATTGTAGCGGCATAATCCCACGCATAACTCATGTCGAATGCGTGTTTGTGTAGTTCCGGCTCTTCGGCCTCGGCCAGCATAAACACAGGCTTTATTTCTTCCAGGCGCTCACGGGTACGGTTCCAAAAATCAGTAGGAACCATATAAGCAACATCTGCCCGATAACCGTCGATATCGTACTCACGAACCCAATATTCCATAGCCTGAATCATCTGCTCCTGCATATCCGGATTATCAACATCAAGCTGAATAACATCTTCCCAGTCTTCTACCGGTGGAAAGAAGTTTCCATCTTCATCCGTCTCATAAAATTCAGGATTGGTTTCGGTCCATACAGCATCCCATGCGGTGTGATTAGCCACCCAATCAATAATAAGCTTCATATCGTGATCGTGGGCTTTTTGTACCAGGTTTTGGAAATCCTCCTTGGTTCCGAACTCCGGATTTATAGCTGTATAATCAACAATAGAATAATAGCTGCCAAGCGTGCCTTTTCGGTTTTTCTCACCTATGGGATGAATCGGCATAAGCCATAATATTTTTACTCCCATCTCCTGCAATCGCGGAAGGTCTTCTGCAAATGCATTAAACGTCCCTTCAGGTGAATACTGACGAATGTTTACTTCATAAATATTCGCATTTAATGCCCACTCCGGATTGGAAACAGTACGCTCCTCATCAACCCGAACATCGTTCGGTTCACACCCAATAAAGATGAGTGACAAAGCAAATATTGTGCTGAATACCAAGGCTGGAAACCGGGTTGTAAACTTTTTAATTTTCATAGATATATATTTCGAAATTCTTAGTTCTTACTTAATTAGAGTCATTTTTTGAATCAGTGTTGTATCACCACTGAGCAGACGTGCTATATAAACTCCGCTGCTAAACTGAGCACCATCAAACGTAACCGTAAAGGTTCCTCTTCCATGCATCTCTTCGTTCACTAATTCAGATACTTTACGCCCGAGTACATCATAGACCTCAATTTTTACATGAGTTTCTTGCGGCACTTCGTACTGTAAATTAGTGCTGGGATTAAATGGATTTGGGTAGTTTGGTTCAAGTCTGAATTCAGTTGGTAGTTCTGCAAAGCCATCTCTGCCTGTTTCGTAAAATACCCCTTCTTCCGCCGGCTCAACCGGTTCTGATGTATAAATCCGAAATTCGCCCGGTGCCAGATCAAACTCCTGATCCACATTTTCCACGTCAAGAGTAGTACCGCTTACAAAATCGTACCATGTACCTGTTTCACTGAAGGTAACGGAGGTATTTCCAAAACTTACATCAAAGTTGCCCACAATCATGGCATCCATATCATCATGATCTAAACGAATCCATTTTGTAAGTCCTGCAAGTGAAGAAGAAAATTCCGTATCTCCACTTGAAAAAACGGGTGATGTATTCCGCAGTCGCAGAAGTTCACTCCACGAACGATACAGACGGTTTCGTTCTTCATCTTCATAATAATTCCATCGTACCGGTTTAGGGTCCGTTCTTCCGGGGTCAGATGACAAACAGTCGCCATCACTTCCATCTCCCGGTTTTAAACATTCTCCATCACCGCCACCATAGCCTAATTCACCAAATTGCCATAACATTTTGGGGCCCGGAATTGTGAAAAAGAAAGCACCGGCAAGCTTTTGTCTGCTAATTGCCGTTGGGAGTTCCTGAATATCATAATCAGCGTTTTCATTGCCGTAGTTTAAATTCCTGAACATCATCCACTGTTCATCATGGCTCTCCATGTAGCCAATCAGATGGGGATCATCCCAGCCCCTGTTGCCAAAATAAATTCCCTGAAAATTGGAACCCTGTCTATAACCCATAGCTGACTGACTATAGTTATGATTGTGATTACCCCAAAGCAACATTCCGTAATCTGACAGTTCCGTTTCTTCTGAATTGGCAGCAAAATGTTCAAGTATCACATAAGCGCCCGGATCAACATTCCACATTTCATCCGCCATTCGTTTCAGATTTACAATGCGATCTTCGTTTCTTCCATCTAGCAAACTTTGATCGTTCACATTCGAGGCAAACCCTTTAGAAAGATCGAACCGGTATCCATCAACATTATACGTTTCCA
>PWFZ01000305.1 GCA_003555185.1 Balneolaceae bacterium
CGTACCTCACCCCGGTCAACGGCGACGCACAGCACGTCGGGAGCCCGACCACCCCTCCGGATGCCCTCGCCGAACTGGTGTTGCGCGCGCACAGCCAGGGCTTCCAGGTCGCGATCCATGCCGGTGGAGACGCCGGTATCGACTCCGCGATCGATGCGATCCGCAAGGCGCAGGAGTCCGACGGCCGTACGGACGCACGTCACCGCATCGAGCACGCCCACTGCACCCGTGAGGACCAGCTGGAGGCGATGGCCGAGCTGGGCATCACACCCTCGTTCTTCATCGGCCACGTCTACTACTGGGGCGACCGCTACGTCGAGCACATCCTCGGCCAGGAGCGTGCCGACCGGATCAGCCCGCTGCGATCGGCGATCGAGCACGGCGTGCGGTTCAGCGTCCACTCCGACTCCCCGCACGTGCCAGCGGACCCGCTGCGTGACCTCTACTCGTGTGTGACGCGCGAGACCAGCGGTGGTCGGGTGCTCGGTGCCGACCAGCAGATCGATGTGCAGCAGGCGCTGCGCGCCGTGACGATCGATGCGGCCTGGCAGTCCTTCACCGAGCAGGACGTCGGATCGATCGAGGCGGGCAAGTTCGCCGACCTCACCATCCTCGACGAGGACCCCCTGACCACGCCAGCCGAGCAGCTGCGCCACATCGGCGTCGCCGAGGTGATCATCGGCGGACAGACGCGCTACGACCGGGAGACCAGCGACAAGACGAAGGCCTTCGCCGAGGTTAGCTGAGCGGTTGCTACGAGGCCGGCCCCAGGCCTGGTGATCTCGTCACCGGGTCGCGCTCTCCTCGCGGACCAATGTGTAGAACCCACGGAGGTTGTTGACGGTAGGTGAGGCCCTCACTCGAGTTCGAGGTATCTATGACTCGAGCCAAGGAGGCCCTCATGGCGCATCGTAGCCCTCGTTTGACGGTGCCTAGCCGGCGGATGATTGTGGCCGGCATGGCTGGAGGAGGGCTCGTCCCCGGCGACGGTTGCGAAGGAGGCTGCGGTGTCGCGAGCGCTGGTCTACAGGTGGCTGGAACGGTTTCGCGACCGCTGCGAGGCAGGTGTCGAGGACCGCACGTCGCGGGCACACCGGTGTGTGATACCGCCGGATGAGAAGCCCCAGGCACAGATGCTGCTTGCCAGCAAGCTACGCCGTCGGGGAGCCCACCAGCTCGAGCACAACGCGGCTATGGAATCCTTCTCGTGCTGTGGCA
This sequence comes from Balneolaceae bacterium, assembly GCA_003555185.1. Classification (GTDB taxonomy): domain Bacteria; phylum Bacteroidota; class Rhodothermia; order Balneolales; family Balneolaceae; genus SW132. The sequence goes on from PWFZ01000305.1 coordinate 1,219, forward strand.
CAAGAAACTGCTCAACTGCCCGAGCTGGGCCACCCGCGACGGCTATGCCTGGCGATCATCACCAGGCGCAAACGGACCGACAACTGCCAATTTCGGCAAAGCCTGCGGGGCCTTCTCACACCCGACGAGTTCGAAGCCATCGTCGGCGAGACCCACCTCGCACAAGCAGCATGAGAAGCACAACCACCGTCAACAGAACGCGGGGCAACACACGCCTTGCGCATCTCAGCTGACAAGACTAATTTTTCTTAGATTGGGCATTCCGGGCCTTTGAGATTAGGGAGATCTTGCCTAGGTTTCGAGTACTCTCGGCAAGGCCACACAAGATAAGTTCTCTTGGAGGGTTTGATGAAAATTGAGCCGAAGCTTTCGCAACTCGCCGAATACGCGTGGCAGGGAGAGCTTGATCTTTACCATGAATTCCACCCAGTCGAGAGGCGCTTCCCTGATGCAGAGCAGCTGTCCGATAGGGCGCTCTGGTTCAAGGGGATCGCCAGTGCCACCGCCGTAGATACCGGCGACGGACTGGTCATGCTCGACACGGGTGCACGCCAAGACACAGAAATCCTCTATTCTGAGGTCAGGAAGTGGAGCAGAGCGCCTCTTAGTTTCGCCGTGTTCTCTCACCATCATTTGGATCACATATTCGGTATGGGCCCGTTCGAACGGGAGGCGGAGGACCGTGACTGGTCACCGCCCGTTGTTTATGCGCACGAGCTGTTGCCGGATAATTTTGACCGATACAAGCGCACGCGAGGGCTACAGAAGGCCATCAATAGCCGCCAGTTTTCAAGTGTGATGCCAGATTTTGAGATGTCGCGAGACTTTGAATGGCCCGTTGACTACCGCTATCCTGATCGCACCTATCGAAACCAGATAGTGCTGAAGCAGGGCGATTTGACATTCGAATTGAATCACGCCCGAGGGGAGACTGAAGACCACACGTGGACTTGGGTGCCGGAATTGGAGTTACTCCACCCCGGCGACTTGTTTATATGGGCCGTCCCTAATGCGGGGAATCCTCAGAAGTATCAGCGGTTTCCAGGCGAATGGGCATCAGCCCTTCGAAGTATGGCGGCTAAAGGCGCAGGAACACTTCTGCCGGGTCACGGGTTGCCAATTTTTGGACACAATCGAGTAGAGGAGGCACTGACTGCCACTGCGGAACTGTTGGAATTTATTGAGCATTCCACAGTATCTCTAATGAACCATGGCCTCTCGCTTGATGCAATCCTGGAACGGATTACGGTTCCGGATTACTTATCGTCCAAGCCGTATCTCCAAACTGTCTACGACCACCCTGATTTCATCGTACGCAACGTGTGGCGACTCTATGGAGGATGGTACGAGGGCGAACCGGATCGCTTGCTTCCTGCGCCGCGCCGGCTCGAGGCGGCCGAATGGATCGATTTGTCTGGAGGCGTCGAGCAAGTCGCAGAACGAGTTGAGCAGCTGGTGGAGACCCGGGACTACCGCCTTGCCTGCCACCTAGCAGAAGCGTTAGTTCTCGCCGACCCTGACTCAAGGGCAATCCATGAATTGCGAGCCCAAACTTATCGGGCACGTGCTGAAACTGAGACTTCCACCATGGCGAGGTACATCCTTCTTCATGCTGCGTACTCTAGCGATCTTGGGGTTCGAGATATGGCCGAAGGAACTTTGGGAGATTAGAGATACCTATATTTCACGGTCCTGAGGCATAAAATCGGGTCATACCAACAGAAGCACACAGCTTGACGAATTCGACCGAATAGGCTGCAAAGAGAAGGCTGTAATATGAATATATTGGAGCTGTCATCAAAGTTTATCGACTCGCAAGCAGCTGACGAGCCCACAGATCGTATAACTCAAGAATTGTCAGAGGTTGGTACGGGAATCGCTGTTGTCGAGTCCTTTTCCCACATGATTGCTTTTGCGACCACTGAAGGGCTTGTGCTTATAGATGCGGGCGGATCGCAGAGCGCCGGCGATGTATTGCTGTCTCTCCGTGCTTGGAGCGGGGACCCAGTACACACGCTTATATATACCCACGGCCACTTGGACCACGTTGGTGGCTCCGGGGCTTTGGCTGAGGACGCTCGCGGGCGGGGAAACGAAGAACCGGAGGTCGTCGGTCATCGAAATTTGTTGGCTCGCTTTGAACGCTATCGCCGGATGAACGGATGGAACCAGCGGATAAACCGACGGCAATTCGGTGGTGGGGGGCACGACCTCGAGCTCGGCGGCGACGACGCCTTCCTTCCCAAAGGAACGCTTGAGCCTTCGACAGTCGTGGATCAGACCCTTGAGCTGCAGGTGGGGGAACGCCAGTTCGTGCTCAATCATGCTAAGGGGGAAACTGACGATCACCTCTGGGTTTGGGAGCCTGACGCTCGTGCAGTCATGTCCGGAGACCTATTTTGCTGGATATTTCCGAACGTTGGGAACCCACAGAAAGTGCAGAGACATCCGGAGGAATGGGCGTCAGCCCTTCGAGCAATGGTGTCACTGTCTCCTGAGTTACTCCTGCCGTCGCACGGCCTGCCCGTTCAAGGGCGGCAGCGAATTCGTCGAGTTCTCCTAGATGTGGCGACGGTGTTGGAAACACTGGTAGAGGACGTGATCGGGCGCATGAACGCCGGGATGCCGCTTCACCGGATTTTACGCGAGGTTCGTGTAGACCCAGATATGCTTCGGCTGCCCTGGCTTCGACCAGTATACGACGAGCCAGAGTTCGCCATCCGTAATATTTGGCGTAAGTACGGAGGATGGTGGGACGGGCAAGCGGCCACGCTTCACCCGCCCGCGCCGGAGGCTCTGGGAGCTGAGCTCGCTCGACTAGCTGGTGGGGTTTGGAATGTGATGGTGCGGGCTCGGGAGCTTAGCGCGAAGGGAGACTATCGTCTTGCGTCACAGCTGATTGACTATGCATACCTGGCTGCGCCAGACGACGACGACATAAAGCGTGCTCGATACGACATCTACACCGGCCGGTGGCAAGCCGCTACCTCGCTTATGGCCAAGGGCATTTATGCAGACACGGCACGCTCGACCCTCTAGCACGCCGAATTTATCCCTTGGGTCGCGTTGTTTATGGGCTCATCGGATTTGAGCTGGGTGAGGTCCGTAGTAGAGGACGGGAGTTCGCCGGGTTCATCGACTCCCGGCCGGAACTGGTCCTCATCCGCGCCTGCCGGAAGTCGCCGCAGGCCAACGGTGTTCGCGAGCGGGCGTTCGGGTCATCGAAGTACGAGTATCTCTAACCGCGATGAGATCACTGAGGGTGTGATGCTTGGCCACGAGACCGAACAATCGCCGCAGATCTTGAACACTATCCGCCCACACGAAGGACTGGAGATGCGCAGACCCACCGATGTTTATCTGACAGCCGTCCCCAACCTTGAACACCCTAACCTGAGCTAGAATCCTGACGCGGGACAAGGACGGTTAATCTACTACCGAGGGGACGACCCACGATGGGTCCGTAGTTTGCGTGAATGGATCTCAACGAACTAGCTGCCCAGGGCTTAACGGCATCGTTACCGGACGTCCTGATCGTGGATCTCGAAGGTGCCGCTGCCTGCGCCGATGTGGTCGTTCGCTCTGCGGTGGCGGTGTTGAGCGCCCATCCAGGACTCAGCATCGGCACGGTCTCCGAGGCTCCGGGTGCAGCAGCCCGGGAGGTGGCGCAGGCCGTGACGACCACCGTTGCCCGGTCGGAGGTGGGCAGCTACGGGGTCCGGGTCGCAGACGTCGACGCGTCGACAGCCGAACTGCTGGAAGCGTTCAGCCGACAGCCCGAGGCGTGCCGCCTCCTGGTGCAGACCCTGCGGC